>CALFYU010000201.1 GCA_937952455.1 uncultured Planctomycetaceae bacterium | reverse complement strand
CCGCACCGGAGGGGCCTTTCATTAACATTCCACCCTACCTGCCGGTACCTACCAAAACGATTCGCGAGTCGCCTTTCTTCAACGGCGATTTCGCGGGCTGTAAATTCCGCTAAAGGATGACCGACCATGCTCTCCATCTACGGAAAGAAGCAACGCTATTGCGACGGTGTTTCCCGCCGGGGATTTTTGAAAATCGGGGGATTTGTCGCAGGGTCTCTCGGAAGTTTCGGGCTAAGCGACGTTCTTCGCGCTGAAGCCGCCGCAGGTACCGGGTCGTCACACAAATCGGTGATCCACATTTTTCTGGGGGGCGGTCCGCCGCACCAGGATATGTGGGAAATCAAGACCGAGGCGCCGCGTGAGATTCGGGGTGAATTCAACCCGATCGACACGAACGTGCCGGGCATCCAGATCGGTGAATGCTTTCCCAAGATCGCCGCCTCAATGGACAAAATGGCCGTGATTCGATCGGTCGTCGGATGTTCGGGCGGGCATGATTCCTTTCAATGCTTCAGCGGTTGGGACCGGCGTTCGCTGGACTCCATTGGCGGACGTCCCAGTATCGGCTCGGCCATTGCCAAACTGAAAGGGCCGGTTGATCCAGCCGTGCCGCCGACGGTCGGTCTGGCCGCCAAAACCAGCCACGAGCCTTGGTCCTATCCGGGCGGTCCGGGGTTTTTGGGCGCTGCCTACAAGCCGTTTCAGCCGGACGGCGAAGGCATGTCGGATCTCACTCTCAATAACGTCTCTCTGGACCGGTTGGGTGACCGCAAGAACCTGCTCAAGGGGCTGGATGGCCTGCGGCGCGACGTGGATGCGTCGGGCATGATCAACGGCATGGATGCGTTCACGCAAGCCGCATTTGGCGTGTTGACCTCCAGCAAACTCGTCGATGCCTTGGACATCAGCAAGGAAGATCCCAAAGTCCGTGAACGTTATGGCGATGGCAAACCTTATCAGTACCAATATGACGGAGCCCCGACCTGCAATGATCACCTGTTAATCGCCCGCCGATTGGTGGAAGTCGGCGTCCGCTCGGTCACGCTCTCTTACGGCCGTTGGGACAGCCACGGTGCCAACTTTGACCTCGTGCGACATCACGGCACGCGGCTCGATCAAGGCGTCTCCGCCCTGGTCGAAGACCTGCACGAGCGTGGCATGCTGGATGACGTGACCGTCGTGGTCTGGGGAGAATTCGGCCGCACGCCGCGAATTAATGAGGGGGCCGGACGCGATCACTGGCCGCGGGTCAGTTGTGCGTTGTTGGCCGGCGGCGGAATGCGTACGGGGCAGGCGATCGGCGCCACCAACCGGCTCGGCGAATATGCCCAGGAGCGGCCGGTCGATATGCAGGAGGTGGTCGCCACGATCTACCACAATTTGGGGATCGACACAGCGACGACGACCCTTCAAGATCCGACGGGCCGCCCACAGTTTCTGACCGACATTCGTGACCCGATTCGCGAATTGGTCTGAGCCCGCCCGCGGTTTTCCAAAAAGCATGGGCCAGATGGGGCCGCTTGGCTCCTCCAGAAATGCTTCTCTGATGGCAAGGCAACGGCACTGGCGGGTAAGCCGCCAGTGGCACCCTACACATCAGCGCGGGAGCGTCTCAGTCGCCGGCGCCGACTTCCATGGTGTAGGCCATTTGAATGATCCGTGCTTCGTGCCGCTGGTGGGCGGAGAGCATCGTCATCCACTGTCGCAACTCCTGACGGAGGCGTTCCGCGATTTCGTCGAGATCGCGGCGCTGCTGGACCTGATTGCGGAACAGGTACAATTCATCGAACAGTGCCTCGCGTTCTTCGTGGAGGACGTCGACTTGGCGGGCCCAGTTCGGAAATTCTTCGAGCACCTCGCCCAGATACTCCTCGCCATCGTCGTTCAGATCACTGGGAAGGGTATCCAAAAGCGCGTTGAGCACGGCCAACAACCACCGCCGCGTGTCGCGATTGGGAGGTTCTTCCAACAGGTCGCGCAGGTCACCCAGAAGAATGTATTCCAGCGCCATGTTCTCCTGGTTCGAGCGACTCGTTCTGTGATCAAACGATTTTGACATACGTTGTCCTCCTGTGCTCCGTTGTCTACGACCGCGAACCGGGACAATCGGTTCGCGGTCGTTCGAACCATTTCACCCCACCGCATGCGCAACCGGCAAGGACAATCGACAAAGTCTTGGTATTTCTGACCGCTTGGGTCGATGACGCGTGCTATTCCGTCGTGGCGGCTTATTCGCGCCCGGATGCGCGATCATTTCGCCGGAAGCCAATCGGAGATGTCGTTCCCACGCAGAGTCCGTTACCGTGAAATGCAAATCTTGATGTGGGGGCTTTGGAAAACGGATCACACTCTTCCAAAAGCTGCTGGATAGCATACGCATCCCGCGACAGCTCTGTCAAATTTTTTTCCGCGCGGCGTTCTTTCAGTCTACGAATTGGGGGCGACCTGGCAGATCGCCTTTGCCCGAAATCACGGCAATGGGATAGCTGACTCACCGCGGAGCGGTTATCCTGTGTGAAGGAAATTTCGCCGACCGACTTGCGGAGTTCCGGGCGTGTTTTTCGCTCGGTAAACGCTTTTTATCAGGGGACAGGTGAGATTCCGCGCTTTACAGAATTCTCCGAGACGTTCTTGGCGTTCAGTTTGGAATGGTTCTTGGTTCTCGATGGAAGGCATGGTCCATGAGACGCAATCCGTTGATCGTGAAACTCCTGCCGGTCGTGATAACGTTTGGCCTTCTCACGTCCCGCGCCGTGGCCGCTGAGACCGACGCGCAGCATGTGCCTATTGGCCGGCAGGTGGAGGCGTTGACGTTTAAGGACATTCGCTTTCTTCCGCGGTCGTTGAACGACTTCGGCGAGAAGAAGGCTTTCGTGATCGTGGCCGTCAACACAACCTGCCCGATGGTCAAACGCTACGTGCCGACACTCAAGAGACTGGAAGAAAAGTATCGCGACCAGCACGTGCAGTTTCTGTTGCTGAATGTCGGCGCCGGCGATTCGTTGTTGGATATGGCGGAATACGCCGTGCAGTACGACATCGATTTCCCAGTTGTCAAGGACGATGACGGTTCGTGTGTCGCCGCGTTAGGGCTGACCCGCACGCCTGAGGTCGCCGTGTTGGACGGCGAACACCATCTGCGCTATCGCGGCCGCATCAACGACCAATACCGCATCGGCGGCGCATTGCCCAAAGCCGCGCACGAGTATTTGTCCGACGCGATTGACGCCGTGATCCAGGGGGAACCGGTCAAAGTTGCGACAACACCCGTCGACGGTTGTTTAATCACGCCGCCGGCCGCAGTGCAACCGGATGAGACAATCACGTTTGCCGAGCACATCGAACCGCTGCTTCGCAAACATTGCGTCGGATGCCATCGAGACGGTACCGAGGCCCCATTCGGACTGACGACCTACGAGGACGTTGCCGCTCAGGGAGAAATGATTTCTGAAGTGGTCTCCGACGGGCGGATGCCGCCGCGGTTTGCAGGGCATCAGTTCAAGGAGTTTTACAATCTGAGGGAGATGTCGTCGGAGGAACGCGAGTTGATCCAGCAATGGATCGCCGCCGACATGCCCCGCGGCAGTTACGGCGACAAACAGCCCCCCCCGCCGGTTGAACCCGTCCCGGAAGGTTGGGTGATCGGCGAGCCGGATCTGGTGCTGACGATGGTGGAAACGCACCATCTGCCGGCTGACGGCTATATCGACTACAAGTACGTCACGCTGCCGCACGTGTTCACCGACGATACGTGGGTGCAGGCGATTCAGATTTTGCCCGACAATCCCCGCGTGGTGCACCACTGTAATCTTCTGTCGCTGCCCATCGGCGGCGATTGGCGGAAGGCGGGGTTTATCACGGGTAAGGTCCCCGGTTCGGGGCCATTGACGCTGGCCGACGGCGTCGCGCAACGGATTCCGGCACGCAGCGTATTGGCGATGCAGATTCACTATAAGTCGACCGGCAAGGAAGAGGACTGCAAAATCTCTGTCGGTTTTCGCTTTGCGCGGGGCAAGGTTCACAAAGAGCTGCGGCATGTCTTGATGAAGAACGACGACTTCGAGATCCCCCCCGGCGATGGAAATCACAAAGTGACCTCGGCGGTGACTTTGGACGAGGCGACGCACGGCTTCGGAGTGTTCACGCACATGCACCTCCGCGGCAAGGACATGACCTATCTGGCGCACTATCCCGACGGGACAACGGAAACGCTGTTGATCATTCCCAACTACAGCTTCGATTGGCAGTTGGGTTATCGCTGGAAGCCGCACACCAAGTTGTTCCCCAAGGGAACACGGTTCGAGGTGGTGGCGCACTTTGACAATTCGGCGTTCAATCCATTCAACCCCGATCCCACGGATACCGTCCGCGAGGGACAACAGACGTTTCACGAGATGATGTACGGCTTCTATTTCTACACGCATGCCGATGAAGATTTGAACATGGATGTCGACGTCAAAACTGGGCATGCGATCAAGTAGCTCACGCCCAGCTTCGATCACCGTAGGGTCCGGTGTGCGGACCGAAGAAACCGTGGTCTGCCAGAACACGGTCCGCACAGCGGACCCTACGGTGGGTTGTACGAATCGGGAGTTTTCGCCATGAGGACCTATCGCTCGCAGCCTCACCTCAACCG
>CALFYU010000200.1 GCA_937952455.1 uncultured Planctomycetaceae bacterium | reverse complement strand
CAAGTATAGGCTTGAGGCCCGAGGCCACAGTCTTGAGGACGTGTATGCACACGAAACGCAGACGCTGCTGTTTTTCTGCCTAGCGCCGACTTCTTCTGGCCACTAACCACTCAAACTTGTTGTGCGCGGGTCTCCCGACCCCGCACAAACTGGGTGGCCCGACCGCATAGCGGTTGGGTGCCGTCAGGCACAAGAAGCCGCGCCATGTGCGTCGATTGTCGTAGTGGCGCACATGGCGCAGCTTCTTGTCGCTGCGCGACCCAGCCAATTCTGGCTGGGCCACCCATCGCTAATCTACGCCGTCGTTTCGCTCTTTCCGGAGGCCAGTTTGGCGTCGAGACTCATGGCGCCGGCGCCTCCCGCCATGATCATCAACATCGCCCCCATCATCGACAGGTTCTTCATGAACTGAATTGTCTGCATCTGCTTCTCTTGCGCGTCCGTGATGTTCCAAAAGGCGTGGAAGTAATACGTCGCCAAAATCAGGAACACCAAAAGCAGCCCCGCGCCGAAACGGGCCTTGTAGCCCAGAATCACCGACAGGCTGCCGGCGATCAAGAACACTATGGCGCCGGCCAACATCACCTGCGGCGCCGGGACGCCTGCCCCTTCCATATATTTGACGACGCCGCTGAAGTTGGGGATTTTATTGCCGACGGCGCTCATTAGAAAAATCGTGCACAACAGAACGCGGCCGAGAACATTGACGGGACCTTGCATAGTGATTGCTCCGTTTTCGTAAGAATTAGCGAGTAGGTCAGGCATAACAAAGAGGTCGTGGGTGGCCCAGCCAGTACTGGCTGGGTCGCGAAGCGACAGGAAGCCGCGCAATGTGCGACGATTGTTGAATGAACGCACATGGCGCCGCTTCTTGTGCCTGACGGCACCCAACCGCTACGCGGTCGGGCCACCCCTTGCAAAAATCGCTTTTCAATCTGACGTTTATCGTTGGAAACAGCACTACCTCATTTGGAATGTCTTATATTCCATCGCGGCTCGGCAGGAGCCTCGCCCTACCGGGTTGGTGTTGCATTTTAGTTCAGATCGAACAACATAATCTCCGCGTTTGACGTGCCGACGATATCTAATTGCCGTTCGTCACTCACGGCGGCGCCGTCTCCGACTTGGAGGTCGCTGCCGTTGAGCGTGACCGATCCTCGGAGCACCTGCAGCCAGGCATGCCGGTTGGGCGCGATGTCATGCATCAAGCGTTGCGATTCGTCTAGCTTCGATAAGTAAATCTGGGCGTCCTGTTGAATCACGAGCGACCCGTCGACGCCGTTGGGCGAAGCAACCAGCCGCAATTGGTTTCGCATTCCATCGTCGTCGAACCGCTTTTGGTCGTAGGTCGGTTTGATGCCCGTTTCGCGCGGCAGCAGCCAAATCTGGTACAGGTGCAGCGGCTCAGTCTTGCTGGGATTGAATTCGCTGTGCGTGATGCCGGTGCCGGCCGACATGTGCTGGAACTCGCCGGGGCGCAAAACTTCGCCGTTGCCCATGCTGTCCTTGTGCTCGATCGCTCCTTCCAGGACGTAGGTTACGATTTCCATGTCGCGATGGGGATGCGTGCCGAAACCGCGGCCCGGCTGGACACGGTCTTCGTTCATGACGCGCAACGAACGAAAACCCATCTGTTGCGGGTCGTGGTAACCGGCAAAGGAAAACGTGTGCCGTGCTTTGAGCCAGCCGTGGTCTGCGAATCCGCGGTCGTCGGCTTTACGAATGGTGATCATGATTTTCTCCTTCGATAAACACCACGACAAATATTTATACGTAAACTATTTGGTAAAAAAAGGGGTCATTCATCATCCGCCGCGGCCCGGACTTGTTCCAAAAGTCGAATCAATTCCCGCAAATCCTGGCGCGACATGTGAGAGAACATTCGCATCTGGAGTTCTTTAAGCGGTTCCTCAATCTCCCCCAAAAGCGCCAAGCCCGCTGCGGTGATCTTCACATAGACGACCCGCCGGTCCTTCTCGCAGCGGTGCCGCTCGACGTATCCGGCCCGCTCAAGCCGGTCGATCAAACCGGTGATCGCCGGCACCTGTTGGATCATGCGGCCGGCGATTTCCAGCGACGGCAGCGGTTGGCCTTCCCCGCGCAAGATCCGCAGCACGTTATATTGAGAAGCGGTCAGCCCGTGGCTGCGAAACAGTTTCGCCGACCGGCTTTGCAGATAGTCCTCGGTACGGAGGAAGTTCAGCGTCGCCTCCTCTTCCAACCTGTCGAACGGTTTTCGTTTCTTGATTTCGTTTTGGAGTTTACTGGTCATGTTGCTTGTCTCTTTCGGTAGTTATTTTACATGAGTATAGTTGACACGTCAAGTATTTTTCTTCAGGCACGCCCATTTTCTTTCCACCCGCAAGTCGCGGCTGGGGTTATATCCCGCTGTCGTTTTATTTTACGGCTGTTCTCGATTCCGGTCGGCGTTTTCGACGAACTGTTTTACGCCTATCCAATTTTAACTGCCGTCGAGGAAATCCATGCTCCGCATCATCGACCAAGGCGTGCTCTCGTGCGAACCGGGGCGCGGGGCGTTTATGCCCTCAATCACGCAATTCAGCGACGGCTCCCTGATCGCCTGCCAGCATGTCGGACGGGAATTGGCATCGGCCGATAATGACATCGAGGTCCTCACCACGCCCGACGGCGGCCAGACTTGGCGGAACCAGGGAAGCATCCACGGCGGACCGCCGCAGGACGGTTGGGCGTATCGCGGTCCGTATATCTTTGAGGTCCCCGACGGGCGATTGGTGCTGACGGCGACGCGATGTGAAAATACCGACTCCGCCCTGTTCGACGCCCAGACCGAAGCGCTGCAGCGGCCGGAAATGTTGTTGTATTGGTCGGAGGACCGCGGCGCGACGTGGTCGCCGCCGCAGGTGGTGCCGGTCGATTTGCCGCCGGAGAAATACACCTGGAACGGCGCCGGGCCGATGCAGCAGTTGTCGGCGACGCGGTGGATGTATCCGCTGGAAACCTGGAAGCCGGAAGGTTACGACGGGCCGCCCGACCAAAAAGCGGCGGCGATCTTTTCGACCGACGGCGGGCGGACGTGGGGTGAATTCACGCCGATTGCCGACGACCCCAGCGGACGGTTGTTGTACTGGGATCAGATGAACGCGATTCTGCCGGACGGGCGGATTTACGTCATGTTGTGGACGCATCGTTACGGCACGTCGGAGGACATCGCCAACCATTGGGTCGCGTCGGCCGACCAGGGGCGGAGTTGGTCCCAACCGGTGGCCACAAATCTGCGTGGTCAAGTGTGTTGTCCGATCCCGTTGGCCGACGGGCGGGTGGCGGCGGTGTACAATTTTCGCCACGAACCGCAGGGTGTGCGGATCGCCGTCAGCGAGGATCTCACGACGTTTGATCTCGAAAACGAGGTCGTGCTGTTCGATGCCGGAGCGGAGGCGACGCTCGGTACGACCGACCAGGAGAACTTTTTGGCGGAGCATATGTTGATTGGCTTCGGCAAGCCGGGCGGCATTCGACTGGCCGACGGCACGCTGCTTACGTGGTTTTGGTGCACAGCGGGCGGTGTCACGCACACCCGCTGGGTACGCCTCGCCGCGGATTGACCGACGGTCCCCCACTTCTCTCAGCCCCCGGCTCCGCCGGGAGGTATCCCGATAACGTCATGAATTTCCAAAACCGCAAAATATTAATCACCGGGGGATCGCGTGGAATCGGCCGCGCAACGGCACTTGAAATCGCTAAACAAGGCGCCGACGTGGCCATCAACTTTTGGGCGGCGGACCAACCGCAGCGGCGTGAAGCGGAAATGGTCGCGGCGGAAATTGAATCACTCGGCCGCCGCGTGCTGTTGTGCGAAGCGGACGTCAGTGATCAGGCCGCGGTCGAGGAATTGGTGCAACAAACGGTGGCCGAGTTCGGCCGGTTGGATCATTTTGTAGCGTGTGCCTGTTACAGCGATCGGCAACGGATGTTGGCGGCCGACATGGCAGGGTTTCACCGCACAATCGACGTGACGATGTGGGGTGCGTTTCACGGGTTGCGGGCGGCAGCGGCGCAGATGGTTGCGCAAGGGGGCGGCGGATCGATCGTGATCGTCAGTTCGCCGCGAGCCTTCATGCCGCACCCCGGCTCGATGGCCTACAACATGGCCAAGGCGGCGGTCGATCAGATGGTGCGGACGGCGGCGACGGAATTGACGGGCGAGCGGATTCGGGTGAACGGGATTCATCCCGGTTGGATCGACACGCCGGGGGAGCGGAAGTTTCTGTCTGAAGCGGCGCTTGAGCGTCATGCGGCGGAATTACCGTGGGGACGTCTGGGACAGCCGGAGGAAATCGCGCGGGCGATTTTGTTCATGCTGAGCGACGATGCGGAGTATATGACGGGGAGTTTCATGAAAGTCGATGGCGGGATTACGCTGCCGATGTGGGCGAAGGATACGTGATATCGGAGTTCATCAAGCGGCCCAATCCGCCGCGTCGTCGGTTAAAGAGGGATCTGCATGAATTCTTTTGCTAATC
Source organism: uncultured Planctomycetaceae bacterium (assembly GCA_937952455.1). GTDB lineage: Bacteria > Planctomycetota > Planctomycetia > Planctomycetales > Planctomycetaceae > Symmachiella. The sequence goes on along the minus strand of CALFYU010000200.1, from coordinate 3,802 downwards.
CGTCTCCTAAGATGACCGACCGCACTTCGGCGAGTGCCTCGCGGTCGCTGGGCCACATAAGTCTTTCATTCGCAGCAGCCACGTCCACCCAAGCGAACGCGGTGTGTTCCGCGTTGATGGTGACCGTTGCGTCCTCAGCGACCATAGCGCAGAACATTGGGGCCGTGTAGAGGGAATCGTTGTCGGGCCGATAGAAATTTGAGAGCGTGCTCAGCCGATAAAACTCATCCGGAATCAACGCGGTTTCTTCTTGCAGTTCCCGCAGGGCGGCTTGCCAAGCCGTTTCGCCCGGCTCCAGTCCTCCGGAAATTAGTTGCCAAGTGCCCCCCATGTATAAACCGTCCGCGCGGCGGGCCATCAAGATCTCGAACCCGCCGTCATGCGGGCGAATGACAAGAACGTCAACATAGTAGATTTGATTCATATCTGCCCTTGAGAATCATGGCAGCAGCGATATGGTGCATTCTTGGTGAGCGACTTGCGCATTGGCGACATGGTACCAAGGTACCTTCCACGCGGTCATGGGGGCTTCTTGTGGGCTGCGCCCACCCCGATTGCCTTTAGCAATCGCGGCCACCCGACCGTATTTTCACCGCAAAGAAAATCTAAGCGGCGACCACACTCGGCAGCCTTCGCATAGGCAATCGGCTGATTTCGCGGGGCGATCCAATGGCAGCGACGTTTAGGCGATCGACTTGCCGGTCGAGAGGAGTTCGTCGCAGGCTTGGCCAAGGCGCTCGGTCACGCCCGCTTCGCCCTTTTTCAGGTAGCTCCGCGGGTCGTACGTCTTTTTGTTGCCGATTTCGCCGTCGATCTTCAGCACGCCGTCGTAGTTCTTCATGATGTGATCAACGATTGGCCGCGTGAAGGCGTACTGCGTGTCGGTGTCGATGTTCATCTTCACCACGCCGTAGGCCAATGTTTCGCGGATTTCTTCGAGCGGCGTGCCGGAACCGCCGTGAAACACGAGATCGAACTCGGCTTCTTTGCCGTGCTTGGCGATCACGGCGTCTTGGCCCTTCTTCAAAATGTCCGGCCGCAGTTTGACGGCGCCCGGTTTATAGCTGCCGTGGACATTGCCGAACGTGGCGGCGAACATATATCGCCCCAGGCCCTTGAGCGATTCATACACTTCGAGCATGTCTTCGGGAGTTGTATACAATTTCTCGGCCGGTTTGTCGGAGTGATCGACACCGTCCTCTTCGCCGCCGACGACTCCCGCTTCGACTTCGAGAATGATCTCATTGGCCGCGCACAGCTTGAGTAGTTCCTGCGAGAGGGCCATGTTCTCTTTGAGCGGCAACTCGGACGCGTCGAGCATGTGCGATTGGAACAAGTTCGGCAGTCCGGCTTCGCGGCGGCGGGCCGTTTCGGCGATCAGCGGCCGCAAGAACCCGTCGACCTTGCCCGGTTGGCAGTGGTCGGTGTGCAGGGCGACGAAGACGTTGTATTCCTGGGCCAAACGATGGGCGGCTTCGGCCAGCACGATGGCCCCTTTGGCCGCGTCATTGACGGCCAATCCCGAAGCGAACTGTCCGCCGCCGGTGGAGATCTGAATGATTCCGTCGGATTTCTTATCCGCAAACGCCTTGAGTGCGGCGTTAATCGTCGTGATCGAGGTCACGTTGATCGCGGGATACGCATAGTCGCCGGCCTGAGCGGCGTCGAGCATACGGCCATACTGTTCGGGAGTGGCAATGGGCATGTTTCTGCAGCCTGATCGCAAATAATTAAGAGAGAGACGGTGAGAGACTCGGCGCCGCGGACGTTCGAACGACAGTCGGCGCAGCAGGGGCACAGGTCAATACTGTGTCATGCGACGACAGTATTACAGCTTTAAGAGCGGGGTTCAAGCGAGGGGCGAATTGCCCTAAGCCGACGCCAATCAACGGCTTTGGCTGCAACTGCAAATAGTCGATCTATGCCACGACATCGGTGATCACATTCCCACCATGGGCAATCGGGATCGGCCGGTTGGTGCGGTCGGGGACGGTCATGTGCGGATCAATTCCCAACAGATGATAAATCGTGGCGACGAGGTCACCGGGTGAAACGGGGTGGCTGGCAGGATAGGCGGCTTGTTTGTCCGATTCGCCGAAAACCATGCCGCGGCGCACGCCGCCGCCGGTGAGCAGACTGAATCCGCATTGCGGCCAATGGTCGCGGCCCGCTTTGGCGTTCACCCGCGGCGAGCGGCCCATCTCGCCCATCACCACAACGAGTGTCGAATCCAACAATCCGCGCTGTTCGAGGTCCTGAATCAGCGCGGGGTAGACCATGTCGAGTACCGGCAGGTTCTCATTTTTGAGCATTCCAAAATTGTTTTCGTGCATGTCGTAGGAATGCCCATAGCGGCCGAAGATTTCGGCGTGCACGCTGATAAAGGGGACCCCCGCTTCGACCAGTCGCCGGGCGACGAGTAAGCTGGAGCCCATCAAGTGCCGGCCGTAGCGATCCCGTAAGGAGTCGGGTTCGCTGTCAAGATCGAAGGCATCACGGACCTTGCTGGTGGAAAGCATGGCCAGTGCGCGCTGTTGAACTTCGTCCATACGGGCAATCGCGGGCGAGGATTCGGCTTGTGCGAACGCGGCGTCCAGTTTTTGTAGCATCGATAAGCGGCGGTCGAGTCGATCGACGCTCATCTCCGGCAGCACATCGAGGGCGGGCAACGTGGGTGTGCCCATCGGGCGGACCGGGTCGTAGTAGCTGACGCGCGGTTCGCGATCAAAGGTGGGATCGCATTCGCCGAACAGCGGATCGTAGCGATGCCCCAAGAATCCGCCGTATGGACCGGGGCGGCGGATGCCGGGGTACATGGTCCGTTCGCCGAAACCGGGATAGCAGGGCAAACAGACCGCGCCGGGCATGTCGCGCGGTCCCATGCCGAGATATTGGCAGATTGCGCCGATGTCGGGCGGATCGGTCGGTTCCGGGGCGAGCTGGTTATTTGCCCCGTCGACGAAGCCTGTCATCATGGCCAAGGGATTGTGCGCGTTGTAGGTGTGCGTGACTGTGCGGATCAGCGTGGCTTTATGCATCAGCCGCGCGGTATTGGGCAAGTGCTCGCAGACCTGCACACCGGCAAGCGAAGTGTCGATCGGTTGAAATTCGCCACGGACTTCCACCGGGGCGTGCGGCTTCATGTCGAACATATCCATCTGGCTCGGACCGCCGAGCAAGTTGAATAGGATTACCGACTTGGCGGATCCGCTGGATGTTGAGGCGGCGGATGATTGCGAGGCTGCGAGCAATCGGGGAAGCGTCATCCCGCCAAACAAAGAAAGTCCGCCGACGCGGATCAGTTCTCGGCGAGTCACTCCGTCGCAAAGTTTCGTGCGGTTACCGAGGATTCGAAACATGGCGTACCCCCGCATATCTAAACCGGCCAAGAGGGCGTTCGACGCGCCCTCACTGTATCGCGCGCCGCGGCGTGGGTCAACGACGCTCTGGTGGCAGTTGACCATCGCGCGCGGGTGCGGTAGCGTGGAAATCTAACCGCGAAATCACAATCATCGCACTGCAGGGAAACAGCCGAAATGCCCATTCTCAATCGCCGCACATTTTTGGGATCCGCAGCCGCCGGGATGGTCGTCGCTCAACACGCACAGGCGGACGAGGACACCAGCAAATTGGGTCGCACGCCGCACACGAAGTTCGCGGTGAACATCGAAATGTGGTGGAAGAAACTGCCCTTCCTGGAACGTATTAAGCAGGCGGCGGCGTTCGGGTATCCCGCCTACGAGTTCTGGCCCTGGGAACGGCAAGACATCGACGCGGTGGCTGCGCTGGAACAACCGATCGT
>CALFYU010000199.1 GCA_937952455.1 uncultured Planctomycetaceae bacterium | reverse complement strand
ATCCGCCAGAATGGCGATCTTATCCTTGTCTAGCCCGGCGGGATTGGCTTCGACGCTGAATTCGTAACCGGCGGCCAAACGGTATCTCGGCAGGACGCTCTCGAACAATCGCCGCAAGGCGTCCGGCGGCAGGTGTGTCGGCGTGCCGCCGCCGAAGAAGAGCGTGCTGATTTCGGGGGTCCCTTCGACGCGGGACAGCTCGATCTCCAATGCGCGGAGGTAGCCGTCGATCAGGGGGGCCTTGCCGGCGACGAGCGTGAAATCGCAGTATCCGCAGCGATGCGCGCAAAAGGGCACGTGGATGTAGACGGCCTGCGGCGGGGAAAAATTCGGCGACATGGGAAAATACGGATTGCTCACGGTTCCATGGACAGGGTTAAAATAGACCGCATCGGCAACTTCGGCAATCACGGCGGACCGCAATTGACCCTTTCGGCAGTTTTCTGGTAGTTTTCCCGCGCGCCGGCGGCCCACCCGCCGGTTGAAAAATGAGAAAACACTCGATCGTCGGCTGCCATTGCTGGCTTGTGCAGCAGTGCTTCGCCGGTCGCACCGTGGGCACTGGCGGGCAAGCCGCCAGTGGCACCCTCTAATCAAAGGGCTGCCATCCTCCGGTTGCACTCGATCCGTGGCAATCAACTTTTTCCGGCATTTCATTACGACGACACGGGCAGGATGCCAACAGAGTCTACGAAGGAGGGCGCGAGGTATGTGTGGAATTGTCGGGTACGTGGGCAAAAAACAGGCGCCCGAACTGCTGATCGAAGGTCTGCATCGCCTCGAATACCGCGGGTATGACAGCGCCGGAATCGCCGTCCGCAACGGCGACTCGATCAATATTCGCAAACGCGCGGGGCGCGTGGGGGAATTGGTCAAGCTGCTCGACGAACAGCCGATCACCGGACAAGTCGGTATCGGACACACCCGCTGGGCGACGCATGGTGAAACGACCGACACCAACTCCCATCCGCACGTCGGCGGAAACGGCGACGTCGTGCTGGTGCACAACGGCGTGATTGAAAACTTCGCGTCGCTGCGGGAATCCTTGCAGATCCGCGGCTATGTGTTCAATACGACGACCGATTCGGAAGTCGTGGCGCATCTGATCGCGCACCACCTCGACGAGTGTGTCCGAATGGGCGAAGACCCGCGAGATCGCTCCACGATCCGCCACGCGCTGGAAATGGCCCTCAAGCAGCTCAAAGGGACTTATGGACTGGCCATCATCTTTCGCGATCACCCCGAACTGCTGGTCGCCGCCCGGGCGGGAAGTCCGCTCGTGATCGGGATCGGGCAAGACGAATACTTTCTTGCCAGCGATTCCAGTCCGCTGGTGGGGCACACGGACGAAGTGGTCTACCTTGCCGACCACGAATGGGCGTTTCTCAGTCCCGAGGGGATCGAGATCGTTCACCGCGACTCCGGGCAGCGGTCGCCCTCAATTCAGACGCTCGATCAAGTCGCCGGCAACATCGAGCTGGGTGATTTCGACACGTACATGCTCAAGGAGATTTTCGAGCAGCCGCAGTCGCTGGAGAACTGCCTGCGGGGCCGCATCGACAACGACGCCGCCAGCGCCAAGTTCGGCGGCCTGAACATGGACATCCAACAACTGCGGCGGGTCGACCGGATCGTGTTGACCGCCTGTGGGACGAGTTGGCACGCGGCGTTGGTGGGCGAATATCTGATCGAAGAATTCGCCCGCATCCCCGTCGAAGTGGAGTACGCCAGCGAGTTTCGTTACCGCAACCCGCCGATGACCGATCGGACGATGACGTTCGCCATCACGCAGAGCGGCGAAACGGCCGACACGCTGGCCGCGCTGCGTGAAAGCCGACGCAAAGGCCATTCGACGCTCGCGATCTGCAACGTCGTCGGCTCGACGATTGCCCGCGAGGCGGACGGCGGGATCTATCTGCATGCCGGACCGGAAATCGGCGTCGCTTCGACGAAGGCGTTCACGTCGCAAGTGACGGCGCTGATGCTGTTGGCGCTCTATTTCGGGCGGATGCGGCATTTGTCATATCCGGCCGGTCAACGATTGATTCAGCAAATGCGGGAGCTGCCGCAGTTGGTCGAACAGACGCTCACCTGCAACGACGCCGTCGCGGAGATTGCGAACAAATACTTCGACCGCACGAATTTCCTGTATCTGGGGAGACTTTACAATTTCCCGGTGGCGCTGGAAGGAGCACTGAAGCTCAAGGAAATCAGCTACATCCACGCCGAAGGTTATCCGGCGGCCGAGATGAAACACGGGCCGATCGCCTTGGTTGATGAACAGACCCCCAGCGTGTTCGTCATTCCGCGGGGAACCATCTACCCCAAGGTGATGAGCAACCTGGAAGAGGTCAAAGCTCGCAGAGGACCAGTGATTGCCATCGCCCGCGAAGGGGACAAGGAAATCAGCGCCGCTGCCGACGACGTGATCTTCGTGCCGGATGTGGAAGAGTACCTGCAACCGATTGTCACGTCGATCCCGCTGCAATTGCTGGCCTATCACATCGCGATCCTGCGAGGCTGCAACGTTGACCGCCCACGGAATCTGGCGAAGAGCGTGACGGTCGAGTAGAACGTGGGAATCGGAAATCCGGATTTCGAAACTGTCGGTTGAGAACCCCGGAATTCGGCCGCTTCTCCGCCAGACCGCTTCCCCAACCGCGCGTTGCTCCGTTAAAATGACAGCGGGCGTGTTGCAAATCGCAACGGCTCGCGGTTATTGATGGGGGCAATTATCCCCGGCCAGAGCTGGGAGTGGGCGTGGGTGCGCACGACACAACAATGGTGTAGGCGGAGACGTGATGAAGATTATTTTGGCCAATCCTCGCGGGTTCTGCGCGGGGGTGAATATGGCGATCGAGTGCTTGGACGAGGCGATCCGCATTTGCGGGCCGGATATTTACGTCTACCACGAGATCGTGCACAACAAATACGTCGTCGAAAAGTTCACCGCGCAGGGGGTGACCTTTGTCGACGATCTGGAGGAAGTGCCGCACGGGGCGTTTTTGCTGTACAGCGCGCACGGCGTTTCGCCGGAATTGCGCGAGCATGCGGCGCAGCGAAACTTGCGAACGATCGATGCGACTTGCCCGCTGGTGACCAAGGTGCACCTGGAAGCGGTCCGCTTCGCCAGGCAGAACTACAACATCGTTCTCATCGGTCACGAGGGGCACGACGAGGTGATCGGTACGATGGGGGAAGCGCCCGAGTCGATCACGCTGGTGGAAACGGCCGAAGACGTTGACCGGCTGGAATTTCCCGCCGGGAGCAAGATCGCCTACCTCACGCAAACCACGCTCAGCGTCTCGGAGGCCAACACGGTCATTGAACGATTGCGGCAGCGGTTTCCGCACATCGAATCTCCTCCCAAAGAAGACATCTGCTACGCCACAACCAACCGGCAGGAGGCGGTCTCGACACTCGCGCCGCAGGCGGACGTGGTGCTCGTGCTGGGGAGTCAAAACAGCTCCAACAGCCGCCGGTTGGCAGAGATCGCGGCCGTGATGGGCAAACCGTCCTATTTGATCGACGGCGCCGCTGAGATCGACCTCTCCTGGTTTCAGGGCGACGAGACCGTCTTGATCACGGCGGGCGCCAGTGCGCCGGAAGTTGTCGTCGAGGAGTGCGTTGACCGCTTGGTGGCCGAGTACGGCGCGACGGTCGAACCGACGACGATTCGCGAAGAGCACGTGCAGTTCCAACTGCCCAAAGAATTGCGGGCGCTGCAAGCGGCGGAACGGTGATCGGACAGGGATTATGCCCCGGGGGTTCTCACAAAGGGTAAGATTCCGCTCGCTGTGAATGCGGTTGGGTGAAAACTCAATATTGCGGAATGCCGTACCGCACATTGTGACGCAGCCGGTGCCGGTCGGCGGCGTCAGCTGCTGGCGCTGCGGTAACTCATCAGCGAGCGGTGAAAGACGGCGCGGGAGACGAACAGGCCCACTACGGACGCCGCCACCATGACCGCCGTCAGCCACGAGGGGTTGAGCGCCTTTTCCAAGATCACGTGCGCCGGGACCGTGACCACCAGCAGGATCGGCAGCACATAGGTAAACGCCGTTTGCAGCGCCAACCCAAACCCCGAACTGCCGTCATAGATGCTGCGGGGATACCGCGCAAAGATCGTGACGTAAAACCAAAAGTCGTACAGTCCCTGATTGCGGCCGAACCAGATGCTCGTGCTGGCCAGCGCGATCATCAAACTGTAGAAGAACATCACCGCTAGCACGATCAATATCAAATACATCACCACCTGCATCGCCGTGATCCGCGAAAAGGCGTTCAGCTGCGCCAACGAGTAGCCCAACAGCGTTAATCCGAAGACCATGTCGGTCAGCCGGGCCAGATCAAGTTTCTCAAACGATATCAAGAACTGTGTGTCGATCGGTTTGAGCAGCGCGAAATCCAGATTTCCCGTGCGGATCAATTCGCTGAAATTGGCACAATTCGGCATGAAAATCGACTCGATCAGCTTATTGATCAACATCCCGGTCGCCATAAACGCGAAAAACTCAAACCGTCCCCAACCGTTGATCTCTTTGACATTGCCGTAAATGATGTTGAACAGGATCAGCTGCGCGGAAAACCAGAGCGCATTGGAAATCACGGTGATGACGAAGTTGCCCCGAAACTGCAATTCGCGCACCAGCGAATTGCGGGCAAAGATTCGCAACACGCGATAATAATGCGGTACCACCATCTCGAACTTTTCCTAATCCGCTGCTCGTCGAACGTACGCCATGCGCTGCGGGAATTTTAGCAGGTCGCGCGGCGATTTACAGGCGCCGGTCATCTTTGCGTTTCTGGAGGCGTCCGCCACAAATCGAATTCCGCGCTCATTTTTCGGTAGCGGATCGTCCGCCGCCGCGTATCATCGGGGCATGAACACTATCACGCTGCCCACCGATGACGAAATGTATCGCGCGCTGCTCCGTCGTGACTCGGAGTACGACGGTTTGTTCTTTGTGGCCGTCAAAAGCACGGGGATTTTCTGCCGCCCGACCTGTCCCGCCAAGAAACCGCTGCGGCGGAATGTGTCGTTTTTCGCCAGTGCCGCCGACGCGTTGGCGGCCGGATACCGCGCCTGCAAACGCTGCCGTCCGTTGGACGCGGCGGGGCTTGCGCCCGACTGGCTGTCGGAATTGATGGAGCGGGTTGACGATGATCCGCTACGGCGGTGGACGAGTCGAGAGATCCGGGCATTGGGGGTCGATCCCGTGCGGGCCAATCGCTGGTTCAAGGCGCATCATGGGTTGACGTTTCTGGGTTATCTCCGCTGCCGACGTCTGGCGGGAGCGCTCGCACAATTGTCTGTGGGAGACGATCCCACCGCCGTCGCCGTGGATGCCGGGTATGAGTCTCTGAGTGGATTTCGCGACGCCTTTCAGAAATGGTTCGGGACCACGCCGGGACGCATCGACAACGGCGGACCGGTACTGACGGTCAATCGCCTACCGACCCCGCTGGGACCAATGGTGGCCGCTGCGGACGACCAGCATCTGTACCTGCTGGAATTCGCCGACCGCCGGATGTTGGAGACACAGGCCAAGCGGTTAGAGGCGCGATTGAAGTGCCGGTTTGTGCCGGGAGGCAATCCGCTGATCGAGCAAACACATCGCGAGATCACCGAGTATTTCTCCGGCGACCGCCGGCGGTTCGACGTCCCGATACGCCGAATGGGGACACCGTTTCAAGAAACCGTTTGGGAACTGCTGTCAAACATCCCCTACGGTAAGACCACCAGCTATGAGCGAATAGCCGCTGCGGCACAAAATCCACAAGCCCAGCGTGCCGTGGGCCGGGCCAACGGCGACAACCGTTTGGCGATCATCATTCCCTGCCATCGCGTCGTCCGCAGTGACGGGCGGCTGGGAGGTTACGGCGGAGGATTGCGGCGAAAACAGTGGCTGCTAAGGCACGAGCGCGCGACTCTTCAGGAAGCAGCTCAAGGCCGATAGCCCCGCAAGCGCATCAGTCGTTCGCTGAGGAGGTCGTGGACCGCATCGTGGTCGTCAAAATACACGCCGTACACGACGAAATAGAATGTATTTTTCTGCTCGCGGGCAATGAACATATTGCCGATCGGCGCTCCCTCAAATTCGACGAGGGCAAACTGCGATTCGTCTCCCCAAGCGAATACGTCGGGGCGAGGGACCAGGTTGGTGTCCCCCTCCGCAAGAAACTTGAGCCCCAATTTCATACCTTCCAGCATCCCCCGGAACGAAGCATGAGCATCGGTTTCGTTTTGATCCACGGTCACCGAACAATACAGGTACGGTTCCGTATCATCGTCGGGACGGTCGTATTCATATTCGAGGTCGTAGGAGCCGTCGAGGTACTTTGTCTTCGAGAGCACTTCCCCCCGTTCTTCCGGCACATAGTCTTCGATCCACTCGGCCAGGTGGTGAATGTCGACGATTGCGCTGCGATCCTGGGCCGTCACGGGCATTGGCTGCGCCGCGTAGTAATAGAGCGCCCCGAGTCCGCCCACAATCGTCAGGACCCCCAGCAGCGATAGTCCGGCCGCCAGCATCACCCAAGAACGCCGCGTGAGGCCGCCGGGCTGGCGGTCCCTATCGTCCAAGATCGGCTGAGAATCCGCTGACAAGGTGATCCCCT
>CALFYU010000198.1 GCA_937952455.1 uncultured Planctomycetaceae bacterium | reverse complement strand
TACAACCCCGCGCTGGACGCCATCAACCAGGTGACCGGCAAGGCCGCGAACTCCAAAGCACCAGTGAAATGTGCCGCCCGTGGACCGCTTATGTGAAAGTAGCGAAACCACCCTTGACTAAGGCCGGCCCCTGCGGCGGCTGGCCGGGTCACTGAGAGCCACCACAACGAAAAAACCGCCGACGCATGTGCGCCGGCGGTTTGAAGTTCAAGTCAGCGATACGGGCTTCACGCAGACTGCTGCCGCTTTGACCGGCCAATTGCTTAATAGTGCCGTTCACCCACCATAAAAGTATTGCTCGACCCGTCTTTTATCTCTTGCACGCCCGAATTGTTCATCTCCTGAACAATCTCCGTCTCGGTTTGCTGTTCAAGAGGCAGAGGCGACGAGCAGCTCGTATGGTACAGCATGGGTCCAGTGCTGCCCGACAACACAACTCGGCTTTCCATCGTTTCAAATCCAAGCAAAGTAGGATGTTGCGACATATTGTTTCTCCAGGCTGTGCAAGTTTAGACTAATCAGTTAGGACTTCTTGTATTTTCAACTACTGTCGAATTGCCGATTGTGACAGGATCTTGAAGATTTTTTTCTGAATCATTGGAAATGTGCTGGGCAATACGTGACCAGAAAAAAGCGGCCACAATATGGCAGACAACGCGCACAAAAAAACCGCCGACGCATGCACGCCGGCGGTTGGAAGGTCATTGGCAAATCAAAGCTCACGCGGCCTGCTGCCGTTTGCGCCGCCAGCCGTAGCCGGCCAGGGCCAAGCCGCCGATGCCCAGCAGGGCGAAGGTGCTTGGTTCGGGGACGACCGCTGTGGTTTCGATTGGACCGAATGAGAGATTGTCGAAATCCACAAACAGATTGTCGGCAAGCGATCCGGCGCTGGAAGAAAACGTGACCTGATCAAATGCGGTCATCGTGTTGATCACGCCAAAAAAGCTAGCCGTTCCGGCTGTCAATGAAATCGACGATGAAAGATCGCCCCCGACAGAGACCGTCATGTCGCCTGTGGCCGTGATGTCCACACCAAACGCATTGATGGGACTGTCGAACAGAAAGTCCGCATTTCTGCCACTCCCATCGTCGGTGTAGCCGGCTCCTCCGCTACCGGTGGCATAGATTTGGAGGGGTGAACCTCCGGAGGTCTGACTCAACGTGTAGCCGCTGCGCGACACGGAAGCCGCATTGAAGAAGTCTCCGTAAGTGTCGGAGCTCAATCCGCCGCCGGTCGCCAAATCGAATGCGGCGCGATCGGTGTAGAACACGTAATTCGCCCGGGCTCGATCAGCCGTTCCCACAACAACCAGCAAACACGCCGCCGCTAACAATGCACGTTTCATCTTGCTCCTCACATGTTGCACGCACTTAAGAAATGAAAAGCGGGCTACGTGCGAGCGCGAACCACGTGCACCAACGGAACACAAACGCGAAGTCAACATCATGCGCTGGAACAATCCGCAAATCAAGCACAACCGAACCATTTTCGCGGGCGTGATTAAACTTCCTGTTGTTGCCAATACGGCTGGGCGCCGGTCATTTCGTTTGATGAACGCGATTCGCGCACAGCGCAAGAAAACCGCCGGCGCGGGTGCGTCGGCGATTGATAGGTCAAGTTTGCGATACGCGCTTTAAGCAGCCTGTTGCCGTTTGCGCCGCCAGCCGTAGCCGGCCAGGGCCAAGCCGCCGATGCTGAGCAGGGCGAAGGTGCTCGGTTCGGGGACGACCGCACTTTGTACCCGCAGCGGGTTCGTGAACGCAACATGGATTCCAGACAGCACGTTCACTGAAAATGAACTAGAACTCAACAGATTGATGTCGGAAAAGATAACATCTCCGAATCGGGAGCCGGCCAACAGGTTTCCCGAATTGTCGATGTCGATATCGGTGAGATCGTCGAGGCCTGTTACCAACGATGTCAATACGTTGCCGTCGCTGTCGGCGGAATACAGAGAGCCGTTCCATGCCGCCGCATAAAGTGCTCCGTTGCCGTCCACTGCAATCCCGCGGACGTCGGCCGAAGCTAGTGTCGCATCCAGGTTAATGGTGCGGATGAAATTGCCGGTTAACGGATCGAAGACATCCACAAAATCATTGATTCCGCGGAGGCCATAAAGCAGACCGTCAATTCCGATCGTCAGATCCTGATATTCCTCAGAGGTAGCGAAACGCACTGCTGTTCCGCCCGAGGTACTGAATTTCACAATTCCTTCGGTCCCGCCGTCCCCAGCCGTTCCCATGTCGGTGGCGAAGACCAGATCGCCCAAGACCGCAATGCCGCCGTATGAGATGTTGTTGATGCTGCTCCAACCCGCGAGGGTCTGATTGGTGCTGGTCCCTGTGATAGGATTGATACTGTCGAGATTGGGGTCAAACGTGCCGTTATAGACGTGAATGTTGCCGTTTTGATCGACGACGAGATCACGCGCTGCGCGCTCCAGGTTAGGGTCGATCAGTACAAATTGCTGCACAAGAACACCAGCCGTCGTGTATTCCGTGACGGTCAGGTCGATGAAATCGGATACGAGCACGTTACCGGACGTCAACATGGCGGCCTGAGCCGACGAAACCAAACCAAAACTAATTAAGAGCGCAAGCAGTAAGTGTTTCATGATGTGAATCTCTTCAATGAATTGGGTAGCTGGAAGTGCCTGCTTTTGAAATCCAAGTCACCAACATGCCCCATCGCAACCCGGATTGCAAGCAAAACCGGCGTAATCCTCATAATCCCCCCAAATTGACGGGCGGCCTACTCCACAAGGAACAACCTACGAACGCATTTCGCTGACCCATACCCCTACTTCAACCCGCTCAAATACGCCGTCAAATCCGCCACGTCTTGGGCCGTCATGTCACGCAGCAGTAGTTCCGGCATCAGCGAGGTCAGTTGCGGGACGATTAGTTCCACGTCGTCGACGGGGATGTGCGTCAGTTTGTTTTGCGAGTCCTTGAGCACGACCTCCTCCGCGTCTCGTTTGACCAGCAGGCCGGTGTGGACTTTGCCGCGCTTGGTCTCGACTAGGTAGGTGGCGAACTTGGTGTCGATCGCTTTCGACGGCTCGATGATCGCTTCCAAGATTTGCGCCTGGTTGTACTTCTTGCCGATCTGGGTCAACTCAGGGCCGATTTCGGTCCCTTGGCCGCCAATGCGGTGGCAGTTTTTGCACTGCACGTTAGCGGTGTTCAAGAACAGCTCCTTCCCCCGCGCCGCATCCCCTTTCAGAGCGAGGATTGTTTCCGGGCGAATGGCGGTGCCCAGCCGCTGCGGGCGCTTGTCTTCCGGCAAGAACCGTTCGAACAGGTCGCGGATTTCCGGTTTGGCGTCGGCGGTGGCAAAGGTGACGATTTCGTCTCGCAACGGGGCGGGGAAGTCGGGGGCGTCGACAACCCATGCCAATTGGAGTGCTGTTGCGGTGTCGGCAAATGCCAATTCCACGCCCGCTTTTCGTGCGGCGGGGGTGGCCCCAGCGGCCGTGATCTGTTCCAGGCCGGGGTTTCGCTGCGGCGGCGTGCCGGGGAGCTGCTCGATCCAGTCATGCACCAACTTCAGTCCCTGTTCGTCATGCAACGTCGAACCGAGTCGCGGCATGTGCGGCGAGCCGAGCGCCGCCATGCGATAAAACAGCACCGAATGATACGGATCGCCGGGGGCCAGGACTTTGGCGTGCGGGATTTGAAACGTCCCCTGCGCGGGGCGGACGTCGGCAATTCCCAGTTCGGCAAGCGGCAACGTGGCCAACAACTGAAAATCGGCATTCCCGCCACCCCACTTGCGATGGCAGTGGGAGCAATTGGTATGCAGGTAACTTCGCGCCCGCTGATCGACGGGGAGGGTCTCATCCTGCGGATCGACCAGCGCCGGCATTTGATCGGGGCGGCTGGGCAACGGCTCGGTGAACAGTCCGATATGCTCCAGCGTGCGGAGTTGATTATCGACGATGCCGCCGTAGTCGTGGTCGCGGTTCATCTGCAGCGTCGTGGCACCCAACACATACTTGGCCGCCATGTTGTGACAGACGGTGCATTCGGCGCGGCTGGGGTAATGCCAGGTCTGCTGCCGCTGACCGCCGGGAGCGGTGGGATCGGTGATCGTCAACGCTTCGTCGCGGCCCTGCGGGTCTTCCAATAATACGGCATCGGTGCCGGCCTCGTTCCAAATGTAGGTGTACCCCTTCCAATACTGGTCGCCCACGCTCTCGCCGCCGGCGAGGCGTTCGTGATGCAAAATCCGCGTCTCCAGCCGCCGCCGCGATGCGGGGTTGCCCGGCTCGGTTTCGATGGAGATCGTTTCGGCCAGGACCGTCCCGTCGGGGAACTTCCAACCCGGCGGCGCGCCCGGCGCGGGTTGCGGATAGGTGATCGCTTCGAAATCGATTCGCGCATCGCCCGGCACGGCGAGGTACCGCTGCTTGGTCGCGCCGTCATTCCAGGCGGGCGCGTTGACGGAAAAGGGAATCACACCCGGCGCCGGCACCTGCCCGGGCACGTCGCTGAACAGGCCGGTGTCGCTCAGCTTGCGGGGGAAATCGGCGGCGTTGCCCTTCGCAGCCGAGGGGGCCAATTTGTAGATCCCGCCTCCCATGTGATCGACGAGGAACAACTCGCCGTCGTTGGCTTCGGCGAAACCGACCAACCGCAGATTGGAATCGAGCAGTTCGCGATTTTCCGTGACGGCCGTCCCGTCGTAACGCAGCGCCCAGATGCGGCCCGTGTCGTAATCGCCGTAGATATAGGCCCCGCTGAGTTCGGGCAGCCGCTGGCCGTGATAGACGAAGCCGCCGGTGATGGAGCGGCCTTCGGTGTGGTTGTATTCGATGACCGGTTTGAGGATCGGCGAAGGTCCCCGCGGGCGTTCGGGCCGGAAGGGATAACTCCCCTCGGTCACGCTCCAGCCGTAGTTGCCGCCCGATTCGATGATCAGCACCATCTCCCACAGGTCCTGCCCCACATTTCCGCCCCACAGCTTGCCGGTCTTGCGGTCGAAGCTGAACTTCCAAACTTGCCGCAATCCATAGGCCCACACCTCCGGCCGTGCATCGGGCACGTCGACGAAGGGATTGTCTTTGGGAATGCTGTAGTTTTTGCCGTCCGCCGGGTGGTCGACGTCAATTCGCAAAATCGAACCGGGCAGATCGCTAATGTCCTGGCCGGTCGCGAATTCATCGGCGATCCCGCTGGAATCCCCCGTGGCGATGTAAAGATATCCATCGGGACCGAATTTCAAACAGCCGCCGTTGTGTCCGCCGGAGGGCCATTCCAGCAGCAACTTTTCGGAATCGGGATCGGCCACGGGAGGCTCGCCCAATTTGGCCTGGAACCGCGACAGACGCGTGCCGTTGGGGAGTTCCGCCGTCGGGTCGGTGATATAGGTGACATAGAAGTAGCCGTTCTCAGCGAAGTTGGGATGCAGCGCCAGTCCGTAGATCACCTTGTCCAGATCCAGAAACAAATCCGCCTGTTCGACGGCCGGGTCGTTGGGGAAGGAGAAGATCTTGCCGTGCCGCTCCACCACAAACAGCCGATCCGTCCCCGGCCCCGATGTCATTGCCAACGGTTCATTGAACTTCAAGTTTGGACAGGCATTGACGGCGCGCTACGGAGGCGGCGGGGCGGGGGCCCCGACGATTTTCGCGGTCGTCCAGGGGGTGCGTTGCCCGATGCCGTAGGGCCGCTGATTAGCCGTCTGCTTGTCGTCTGCCGCCGCCAAGCAGATCACCAACGGCAAGACGAGACAACCGACGACGGTGAAGGATATCGCACGCATGAGCAACACCTGAGTATGAAGGGGACGAATGGGCCGAACGGCGTGCTTGTGATTCTACTCAAACGGATTTGGCAATACCAATTCTCGCAGCCGCGCTCCCCGGATTTTCCGGCAACGGCGTCCGAGTCCCGCGATGCCGACATTGCACGATGCGGCGCCGGTTCCCACAATGAGAGTGCACTCAATATCATTTCGCCGCTTGGCACGGCGGCATTTCACAACAGAGGGTTCCTTACGTCGGAGACTTCAGCATGCGGCGACACTCCGTGGCGATACTTGCGTTGGTGGTTTTTCTCATGGGCCTGTGGTGCGGCCGTGCGGCGAATGAGGCGCCGACCGCTTTTTCGGAGAACATTGCGGCCGCTCAGGAGACGAAAAAAGCAGCGACCGAATCGAAACCCGCCGAACCCGCTGCCGCCCCGGCCGAGGACGGCAAGTTGCGGATCATTTGTTTCGGCGCGCATCCGGACGACTGCGAGATCAAAGCGGGGGGCGTGGCGGCGATGTGGTCTCAACTGGGGCATCACGTCAAATTCGTCTCGCTGACCAACGGCGACATCGGACATTGGAAGATGGCGGGCGGCCCCTTGGCCCAGCGGCGCAATGCCGAAGTCCAACACGCGGCCGACCTGTTGGGGATCACGACCGAAGTGCTCGATATTCACGACGGCGAATTGATGCCCACGCTGGAGAACCGCCGCAAGGTGACGCGGCTGATCCGCGAATGGAAAGCGGACCTCGTCATGGGCCCCCGCACGAATGATTACCACCCCGACCATCGCTACACGGGGGTGCTGGTCCAGGATGCGGCGTATATGGTGGCGGTGCCGTTTTTTTGCCCCGACACCGAAC
>CALFYU010000197.1 GCA_937952455.1 uncultured Planctomycetaceae bacterium | reverse complement strand
GTATCAGGATTTCAGCGAAGGCCGCCAAAAGGGAGACAGCTACTCCAACGAAATCGAAATCACGAACAGCGCCGGCGAAGTCGAGAAAGTGCGCGTCAACCCCACGCTGCAGTTCGTAATGCGGTTGATCAAATCGAACTTGTGGGAAGTCCTGGCCATCATTGGCGTCTGTCAGATTTTCATCATGCCGGTGATTGCGCGGGACAGTTGGGTCCGTTTCGTGGCAATGATCGCCTGCCTGGTCGGGCATGTCGTGATCTCGTGGTGGTTCAATTGGGCGTTTGTGCATGGTGATCAATCGAACTGGATGGTGCAGCTATGGAAGACCGGCAGCAATCGTTGTTGGGATGGCGGGTTTTTCGGCATCATGTCCTGGTCGGTCTCCATGCTCGCCGGCTCGCTGATTTACGATATTCTCGCGAATAATTCCGCATCGCGGTCCGTCGCGGGCGGTAAGGTTTTCGTCTTTGGTGCGGTCTTCATGATCGTGGGCTATCTGCTCTCCTGTGGATCACGGTTGTACGACGTGCCGGTCGACGGTCCCGTTCCGGACCAATACGCCGCCAGCCCCGTGCTTCCCGATTTCAGCAACGCGTCGGGCCGCAGTTGGACGGACCTATTGGCCGAGCCACCCTTCGTAATGCCGCCGCACCCTGATCAAAAAAGGTACAACGACCTGTTGGCACGTCGCGATGAATTGGCGGCCAAAACGGAACGCAGCGAACAAGAACAGGAAGAGCTGGACAAACTCGATACCCGTCTGTTAGGCGGGGTGCACTACGACTACGCTCGTCCGGACAATTACTGGCTGATGTACAAGCGGATTGTCAGCGCGCCGTTCATTTTATTCACCACCGGATTTTCGATCGCGCTGTATGCGCTGTTCATCTTCTTGGCCGATTTAGGCGGCATGACTGTCGGCATCTTCACGACGTTCGGCATGAATCCGCTGGCGGCGTATGTGTTTCATTCGATCATCAAACATTCGATGCGGGAATTTCTCACGCCCCGCGACTCACCCGAGTGGTACGTCTGGATGATGACCGGGATTTTCATCGGCCTGACCTATCTGTTCGTCCACCACCTGGAGAAACACAACATCTACGTGCGGCTGTAACGGACAAACCGGGCTTTACAACCGCCCACGTGCGGGAGATGATGACCGTAGTAAAACGGCCGCCGTCAGAGTGCGGCCGCGGGAAGTTTTACACACGCTATTTCAACTACGCCGAGCTTGGGTCATTGGTGAACTCGTCTGATGCCCTCCGGCGGACTCTTTCTCTCACAGCGACATTCGTTGACTAAAGCGCCCCGCCAGTCCGAGCAGCGGACCGCGCGGCTTGGTTCACGTGAGAGAAGGAACATACGAAATGCCCCAATCCAGCCGCCCAAATTCTCTCGAACAGCGAGCGGACAATACCGCCGCCCTGGAAAGTCGCTACCGACGGCGGTGGTTCGTGGCGACAATCCTTATGCTCGCCACGCGGCCGCTCATCGGATTCGGCGCCCACCAGACGATGCACAGCATGCTCACGCTGCCGTCGCGTTGGTTGCCGGAGTCGTTTCCCGAGCGGCGTGCTCTGGAACAATTCGTCGACGAATTCGAGAGCGGCGATTCCGTACTGATCAGTTGGCCCGGCTGTTCGGTGGACGACCCGCGGCTGGCTGAAATCCAATCGGCGATCGAGGCGCTGCGCGATGACCCGGACCGTCCGGTCGAAGCCGGCTACTTCGATGAGACCAGCAGCGGGTATTCGGCGCTCCAAGAATTGACGCGGCCGCCGTTGAGTCTGTCGCGTGACGAAGCACTCTTGCGGCTGCGCGGTGCGCTGGTCGGAAATGACGGCGTCTTCAGTTGTGTCGTGATCGCGCTCACGGAAAAGGGGCTGTATGAACGAGACG
This sequence comes from uncultured Planctomycetaceae bacterium, assembly GCA_937952455.1. Taxonomy (GTDB): domain Bacteria; phylum Planctomycetota; class Planctomycetia; order Planctomycetales; family Planctomycetaceae; genus Symmachiella. The sequence continues at coordinate 8,610 of CALFYU010000197.1, read as the reverse complement.
CGGTGCTGCCGGTGATCCTCCGCGAGGCGGAGCGGGTGACCGGGATCGACCGCGAGAAGTTTTTGCTCGCGGGTGCGCCGGTGGAGGGGGCGTTTCTCGATGCTGAGGCGACATTCGATGCCAATCTGCTGAGCATTCCTTCGACGATCGTCTCGGCACTGTTGTGTTGGTGGTGTCTGCGATCGTGGCGGTATACGGCGGTCGTCCTTGCCACAGCGCTGTTCGGGCAGGGGTTGGTCTTGGCCGCCATGCATTGGTGCGGCGTGCGGATGAATGCGCTGTTGATCGTATTGCCCACGCTGGTGTTGGTGCTCACCGTCTCGGCGGGCGTGCATTTGGTGAATTACTATTACGATGCGGTGCGCCGCTTCGGCGTGACGGGCGCCGCCGAGCGCGCGCTGAACGCTGGGCGCCGGCCCTGTATTCTGGCGGTTGTCACGACAGCGATGGGCATGTTGTCGTTGTGCGTGAGCGATATCGAACCGATCGTCCAATTTGGGATCCTCGCCGCTGCCGGCGTGCTGTTGACCGTGGGGCTGCTGCTGTATGTGCTTCCCGGCGCATTCGCCAAATGGCCGGCAGCCGTGCCCGATGGGGATGACATCGATGAGGCCCCAATGTCGCAGCCGCCCGCGCGGCGCTGGGACCGCATCCTTGATGCATACGCCGCCTGGATCCACCGACATGCATTACTGATCGGTTTCCTGTTTCTTGCCGGGACTGTTGTTGCCGGTATCGGATTGCGGAACGTCAAATCGTCCATTGCCTTTGACAGTCTGTTTCCTGCGAAAAGTCGGATCTCGCGGGACTATTCGATTCTGGAACAGGACCTGGGGCCGCTGGTGCCGGTCGAAGTTCTCGTGCATTTCGCGAATGACAACGAACTGCCGTTTCGCCAGCGCCTGGACGTCGTCCGTCGCGCCGAGCAGGCCCTCCACAATGTGCCGCACGTCGGCGGCAGTCTGTCGGCGGCGACGTTTGCGCCGAATTTCAAAGCCGATCCGCAGGACATGGAGCAAGCGATCGCCTTGTTCCGCCGGTTACAGTTGCCTATCGGCGGCGGTGCTCCAGCCGAACTCGCCGCGATGCAAGCGGCACCAGCTGGGACGCATCATGCCGCTGTCGCGTTTTCTCGGCCGGCGGCGCCGATCAATGTGGTGAGCATGCACCACTCGACGTTCCGCGAAGGGGCGTCTTTTGCGGACGTGCCGAGCGATGTCTCCCGGAACCGACGTCCGCAGCACACGATCGCCGCGGTGGTCGCATTTGCATCAGGCCCAAGCGCGACGCAAGCCATGCCGGTTCTCCCCGTTCTAGACGATAGCGGTTCGGTGCCACTGCCAACCTATGAAGTGCCGCCGCCCGAGCTAGTCGAATCAAGGGCCATTGCGGCCGCCGAGCGGGATGTTCGGGAGACGCTCATTCGCCGAAATCTTCTGCACGAAACCGCCGACCGGCAAAGTTGGCGGATCAGTGCGCGTGTTCCGGCGATGGAGGGACTGGACTATCATGAATCATTGTCGCAATTGCAGCACGCGGTCGAACCGATCCTGCAAGATGCCAACGATGGGGAATCGCCGACGATTTCAGCCGAATACACGGGCGTCATGCCGGTCGTGTCCCAAACGCAGCGGGTGTTGCTGCATGACCTTTATGTCAGCTTCTTGACCGCATTCGGTTTGGTGGCAATGGTGATGGTGTTTGTCCTGGGGACGATCCGTGCCGCGCTCATCGCCATGCTGCCCAACGTCTTTCCGGCTGTCGTCGCCTTTGGCGCGATGGGCTGGGCAGAACTGCCGGTCGATATCGGCACGATGATGACCGCCAGCGTCGCATTAGGGATCGCTGTGGACGATACGCTGCACTTCTTAACATGGTACCGGATCGAAACATCGCGCGGCCGCGATCGCGCCGAGGCGGTCCGGCTTTGTTTCCGGCATTGTGCGCGGGCCATGATGCAAACCACGCTCATCTGCGGAACCGGCATGCTGGTGTTCGCCTTCAGCGGCTTCGTCCCGACCGCCCGGTTCGCCTGGCTGATGTTCGCGCTACTGGCCACCACCTTGGCGGGCGACCTGGTGTTTCTCCCGGCACTGCTCAACAGTTTCGCCGGCCGCTGCTTTGGAAACGCCCCGCGGCAAGCTGAAGGGTGAGGAGGGAGAAAATTCGAAGCACGAATATCGAAACACGAAACAAACCAAAAATGCAAAACCCCAAACCCAAAACGTTTCGGTCATTTGAATTTCTGGTTTTGTATTTGTTTCGGATTTCGGATTTCGGATTTCAGTTTTCGGATTTTTGTTTCCCATCCACCGTATATTGGGCCCAAGCCGCTGCCCCCAGCACGCCGGCGTCGTCACCGAGTTTGGCCGGCAGGACGTCGAACGTTCTGCTCAATGCCGGCAGGACCCGCTTCTTGGCCGCGTCGCTGACTTCGGTGACAAACAACTTCGGCATCGCCTCCACCAGGCCGCCCCCCAGGACGACAATGTCGGGGCCTAACAAGTGCACGACACCGGCGACCGCCCGCCCGATTTGGCGGGCAGCTTCGCGGACGATCAACTCCACGGTCTTGTCCCCCGCTGCGATCGAATCGGCCAGCGCCTTGCTGCGGATTTTCGTCAAATCGGTACCGGCGTGTTCCAGCAGATGCGGGGCTTGACCGCGATAGGCCGCCGCCGCTGCCTTGGAGGCGATCACCAATCGGCTGGCAACCGCTTCCAGGCATCCCCGCCGTCCGCATCCGCACAGTGGCCCTTCCGGCGCGACTTGTACATGTCCGATTTCCATGCACGAGCCGGTGGCGCCGCGCATGATGCTTCCCTCATACACACACCCGCCGCCAATGCCCGTCCCGGGAAAGACCCCCACCACCACGCGGCTATCCATCGCCACGCCGAAGCGGTACTCCCCATACACCCCGGCGTCGACGTCGTTGGCAATCACCGCCGGACAGCCGAATTCCTCTTCCAAAAAATCCTTAATCGGCACGTTCTCCCAACCCAGATTCGGCGCGCTGTGGGCGATTCCTCGCTCCAGGTCCAGCGGACCGGGGCAACCAAAACCGATCCCCGCGATGTCCTTGGGCTTAAGATCGGCCCGCTCCAGCATTTTGTGAATCGTCTTGGAGATCCGGTTGAGTCCCGCATCAACACCTTCATTCCCGCGGGTCTTGGCCCGGTCGTGGCTAAGTGCGCGAAAGTCAGCGTCAAACACCTTGCCCAGCATCTTCGTACCGCCCAGGTCAAACCCGATCCAGTGCCGTTTATCCTGATTTGCTGCCATGCTGTTTCTCTTACGTGGCGGAATGGGTCAAATCCATACACTAGGATACCGGGTTTGCTGGGACAAGTCGCGGTGTCACGGAGCGGCAAATCCGATTTTGATCGAAGGCGGTATCACTCGCTCAACCGCGGGCTTTGAGCAATTCCGATGTCGTCAGCGGATAGAGCCGATGCGGGCGAGGCCGGAAACTAAGGGTTTCTGGCCCTGCTGCGGACCGTTTCCGCCTACCGAGACAGGCCCGCTGGTTGAATTTCCGCGTCCGCCAGTTGATACTAAAGTGTCCGTCGCCGCTGCCGCGGTTGCTCTGACGATTAGTCCCCAATCAGGAAGAGGAATCATGAAGAATCTTTCGGCCTTCATCGTGGTGACGGCACTGTTTTGCCTCGCCGGACCTGTGCTTGCTGGAGAAGAGACCGCACCCGTGCGGATGGGATGCGGGATGATGACCTTCGACACGGTTCCCGGCTGGGGGCTGGGGCCGGATGGCAAGTCGGTGCTGGGGCCGACACACGGCTCAGTGGTGATTGACAACGAGGGCAACATCTACACCAGCGCACAACTCGGCGTATTCGTCTTTTCTCCGGACGGCAAGTTGGTCAACCGTTTCATCGGCGATGACTATTCCAATATCCACGACATGGAGATTCGTGAGGAGGCCGGGAACGAATTCATCTACGGGGCCCGCAACGTCGCTGGCGAGGGGATCAAGTTCAACGCCCACACCGGTGACATCGTGCTCAAGCTGCCTTTTCCGGAAGAATCGGGACTTCAGCTCACGAAGTTCAGTCCGACCGCCATCACCGTCGCACCGAACGGCGACATCATCCTGTCCGACGGGTACGCCAGCAATCACATCTTCAAATTTGACAAGACCGGCAAATACTTGTCGTACTTTGGTTCCAAAGGAAATGATCTCAAACAATTCAACACGGCGCACGGCATGACGTTGGACACCCGTTATGATCCGCCACGGCTATTGATCTGCGATCGCAACCACCAACCCAAAGGCCGCCTGTTGCATTACGACCTTGACGGAAACTTCATCGAAGAGGTGGTCACCGGATTGGGGATGCCCACCGCCGTAGCGATCCACGGCGATTTTGTTTCCGTGCCGGATTTGCACGGCCGTTTGGTGATACTGGACAAAAGCAACACGATCATCGCCGTGTTGGGGCACAATCCCAATGCCGAATTGGGCAGAAGCTTCAACGTTCCGCAAAAGGACTGGAAAGAAGGTATCTTTAGCGGCACGCACGGATCGTATTGGGACAAAGACGGAAATCTCTATGTCCAAGACTGGAACGTTTCCGGCCGGCTGATGAAGCTGGTGCGGGTCCAATAAAACATCCACGCGGCGCGAGCGGTAATGGAATGTCGCGCAGCACACATCTGAAACATTCAACCGATCCACGATCCCTCAGGAGATTTCGGTATGCCAATTCAAGGAACGCAGATTCATCGCCGTGAGTTTTTGAAATCCACCGCCGCTGTCGCCGGCGCCGCCGTTGTGGCGCCGACCATCATTCCCAGCTCGGCCCTCGGCCGGGACGGCGCAGTCGCCCCCAGTGAGCGGGTCGTGGTGGGCGGCATCGGCATCGGCCGTCGCGGCACATACGACCTCGGCTGTTTTCTGCAGCAAAACGACGTCCAATTTGCCGCCGTTTGTGACATCAAACAGGCGCAACGACTGGCCATCAAAAAAATCGTCGATGAGCACCACGGCAACGAGAATTGCGACATGTATCGCGATTTCCGCGAACTGCTCGACCGCCAGGATATCGACGCCGTGCTGATTGCCACCGGACCGAACTGGCACGCGACGGCCGCCATGAATGCGGCCAAAGCCGGCAAGGACATGTACTGCGAAAAGCCGTGCACCAAGAACATCGAGCAAAGCCTGATCCTCAAGGACACCATGCGGCGGACCGGCCGCGTGTTCCAGGCGGGGACACAGCGGCGGAATCTGCCGCACTTTGCGTTTGCCTGCGAATTGGCACGGACCGGCAAGTTGGGAAAACTCAAACGGGTTTACGCCCACCCCGCCGGCATGCAGGCCATGATGAGCGGCTGGCTGCCGGCCGAACCGGAGCCGGATAAAGAAGTCGTCGACTGGGATATGTATCTCGGCCCGGCGGCATGGCGGCCGTTCAATGAAAAGCTACTGGATGGATTCAACTTTGAGAAGGGGGGCGGATTGGTCGGCGGCGGCGTACTCGAATGGGGTTCGCACTGCGTCGACCTGTGCCAATGGGCGGTCGGCGACTGCCCGCCGCCGGTTGAGTACGATGCTCCTAAAGACGGCCAATTGGTGGCCCGGTATGACAACGGCGTCGAACTGGTCTTCCGCGAGACCGGCTGGATTCCACTTGGTTCCTGCCCGGTGCGGTTCGAGGGGGAAGACGGCTGGGTCGAAGCCGGCGACAGCGGCAAAATGGTCTTGAGTTCACCCGCACTCCTGGCGGGACGAACTGTGGAAGAGATCGGGGGCTATCCGGCCACGTTTCACGTCCGTGATTTTCTCGACTGCGTGAAGACGCGGGCGCAACCCAAGGGGAACGCCGACGCGGCCTGCAACGCGCACATCGCCTGTCACGCGGCCAATATCGCCCTGGCACTCAACCGGCAGGTAAAATACGACAACGACACCCACACATTCCCGGGCGATGAACAGGCAAACCGTTTGCGTTCCGAAGCACTCCGCGAACCATGGCGGCTCTAAGCCTCGCTAAGACGCCTAACGATTCAACCTGTTCATCCATCGCGGAGGAATTCCGCTGTCATCCAGTCACAACGCATTGGGAACTCCAAGCATGAAAAATAAACGACAACTCTTCGGCAATCTGGTATTTGCGGTCGTTGTCATGATTGCCGCAGCGGCCGTGCGGGCCGATGATGCCCGCGATTCGTCGCCGCAAAAGGAACAGGAGCAGTTGGCCGTCCTCCGCTCCGACGCACCGCCGGCCGACAAGGCCATCGCCTGCAAGCTGCTGGCGATTCACGGCTCCAAGGAGGCCGTTCCGGAGCTCGCGAAACTATTGCCCAACGAGCAACTATCGTCCTGGGCGCGAATCGCGCTCGAAGCGATTCCCGGCCCAGAGGCGGATGAAGCACTGCGCACGGCCGCCGAATCCGTGGACGGGCGACTGCTGATCGGTGTGATCAATTCCATCGGCGTCCGCGGCGACGCCGGTGCCGTCGAGCTGTTGACGGCCCGCCTCAATGACAGCGACGAACAGGTCGCGTCTGCCGCGGCCGTGGCGCTGGGACATATCGACAACGAGGCCGCCGCCGGCGCGCTGCGAGAATCTTTGGCGTCTGGTCCGGAGAAAGTCCGTTCGGCCGTCGCCGAAGGGTGCGTGTTGTGCGCAGAACGATATCTGGCGGCCGGCGATACGGACACCGCCGTTGCGATTTATGACGAGATCCGTAACGCCGATGTTCCGCAGCAGCGGATCCTCGAAGCCCTCCGCGGCGCGATCCTGGCCCGCAAAGACGCCGGAATTCCCCTGTTGCTCGAACAGTTGCGATCCACCGAATTGCCCCGTTTCCAAATCGCCCTGAGCACCGCCCGCGAATTTCCCGGTGGAAAGGTTGATTAGGCGTTGGCCGACGAGATGAAAAGTGCCCAGCCCCAGCGGGCGGCGCTGATCGTGCAAGCCATGGCCGATCGTCCCGACACGGTGATCCTGCCGGCCGTGTTGCAGGCGGCCGCCCAAGGCCCCAAACCGGTCCGTCTGGCGGCCATCGGGGCGCTGGAACGCGTGGGGGATGCGTCGTGTGTCTCCAAGCTCTTGGAAGTCGCGCAGGAAGAGGACGCCGATTTGTCACAGGCCGCGCGGACCACGCTGGCGGAAATCCCCGGCGAGAAAATCGACGCCCAAGTCGTCGCCCTGCTGCCCGATGCACAGGGAAAAACGTACCCGCTGTTGATCGAACTCGTCGGTACACGGCGGATCGCCGCCGTGCCGATGTTGTTGAAAGCATTGGACCATGCCGACGCAGAGGTCCGCGGCGCCGCACTGACGTCACTGGGAGAAACGGTGACGTTAGAAGATCTCAATGCCCTTACCTCGCGAGTCGTGTCACCCAAACATCAGCAAGACACTCCGATCGCCCAACGCGCATTACGCGCAGCCAGCGTCCGCATGCCGGATCGGGAGGCGTGTGCGGAGCAACTTGCCGAGACCATCAATAAGTCGAAATCCGCCGCGACCAAGGCCGCCATCTTGGAGATCCTTGGCGAGATGGGTGGCACCAGCGCGCTGGCCACCGTCAGTAAAGCCGCCCAAAGCGACGACGACCAACTCCAGGACGTCAGCAGCCAGTTGCTGGGCAAATGGATGACCGCCGACGCCGCTCCGGTGCTGCTCGATCTGGCGAAAAACGAATCGGCTGATAAGTATCACGTCCGTTTCCTGCGAGGATATATCCGCATTGCTCGGCAATTCGACCTGCCCGAGGATCAACGCGCCGAGATGTGCCAAAAGGCATTCGACACCGCACGACGCTCCGGCGAGCGCAATCTTGTGCTGGATGTTCTGCAACGTTACCCGAGCATCGAGAACCTCAAACTGGCGATCGCCGCGCTGTCGCAGCCCGAAGTCAAAGACAACGCCTATCAGACGGCGCTGACCATCGCCCAAAAATTGGATGACAAGGGCGACGAGGTCAAAGCTCTGCTGGCCAAGGCCGGGATCGACAAGGTCAAACTGGAAATCGTCAAAGCCGAATACGGTGCCGGCGACAACCGCAAGGACGTGACGGAAGAGCTGCAAAAACAGGCCCGCGACTACCCGCTGATTCTGCTCTCCAAACGGAGCTACAACGGCAGTTTCGGCGGCGACCCCGCCCCGGGTGCTCCGAAGGACTTGAAAGTCGAGTACCGGATCAATGGCAAACCGGGAGCGGCAACGTACCCGGAGGACGCGGTGATTGTCTTGCCGATACCCGAATAGTTTGACATTGCCTGATTCGTCGTATTGCAGCTTGTTGCAAAGTGGGGTGCCACTGGCTTTGCCAGTGCATGGGCGAGTGTGCGCACCCATGCACTGGTAACGCCCGTGGTGCCCGTGCGCGAATGAGGAGCAATGGATTCTATTGCGCCTCGTCGGTTCTGGGCCAGCGAGGACTCTTTGTGTCTGATATCTCCAAGACTCAGAAATGATCGAAACGAATGAGCAAATTGCGTCGTTAGTCCCGCGCGATCCGTCAGGCATTCAGTTCGTATGTTATGCGGATTCCTGCTCCGGCGTGCCTGGCGCGCCGCACGAACGCACGTTTACGGAGATCAACGCCGTTATCGCCAGACTTCGGCCTCGGCCGGAA
>CALFYU010000196.1 GCA_937952455.1 uncultured Planctomycetaceae bacterium | reverse complement strand
GGCGAGCCGATTGCCCTCCCAACAGGGAAGACAACCCGCCCGCCCGCCATGTATACTCACCTGCGTCGAATCACGTCAAACAAACGCAAACAATATCTGCCGCTCATACGACGGAGACATCCCATGTACCGGCTCAGTCTAACCGCTTTTTTTCTCAGCATCGCACTCGTTTCACCTGCCACAGCCGATGATGTTCCAAAACTAGCACCGCTGCCTGTCCCCGACTTGAGCGAACTCGAATCCCAACATCTTTCCAATCACCGCCAGGTCACCTCCGGTCTCCCCCGCGCCGGCGAAGGTTATTTCTCCCCCGACGGCAAACAGATCATCTACCAGGCCTACCCGGTCGGTTATCCCTTCTACCCAATCTACATTCAGGATCTGGACAAAAACGACCCTCGCCGCGTTAGCACCGGACGTGGACGGACGACCTGTAGCTATTTCCACCCCGACGGCAAATCGCTGCTATTCGCCTCGGCCCACACCAACCCCAATCTTCCCACGCTCGAACGGGATGCCCGCGCCGAAACCGGCCGCCGCCGGTACCAGTGGGATTTCGATGAATACATGGATATCTACACCTGCGACCTCGACGGCACTAACCTCAAGCAGCTGACTGATGAACCGGGTTACGACGCCGAAGGGAGCTACTCGTCCGACGGCAGGCAAATCGTCTTCACCTCCACCCGCGACGGCGACCCGGATATCTACGTCATGGACGCCGACGGCAGCAACGTTCGGCAGATCACCGACGCCGACGGCTACGACGGGGGACCGTTCTTCTCGCCCGACGATAAGTGGATCATCTTCCGCAGCGACCGCGAGAAAAAAGACATGCTGCAGATTTACATGGTCTCCGTCGACGGCAAGCACGAAGTCCAACTGACTGACAATCTCGATCAGGTCAATTGGTGCCCCTATTTCCACCCCAGCGGAAAATACTTTATCTGGGCCGGCGCTGACTATTCCCGCGGCCCCCGCGCTCCGCAGGCGAAGTTTCAACTGTTCCTGATGGACCTAGACTACAAAGATGGCAAGCCGGTCCCCGGCAAGATCACACAAATCACCGACGACTCCGCCGCCGACGTGCTTCCCGTGTTCAGCCCCGACGGCAAACAACTGATGTGGACCTCCACTCGCGGCGAGGACGGCACCAGCCAATTGTGGATTGCCGATTGGACGTACGATCCCGCCAAATAACCGTGACAATTCTCCTCAGTCCACTATGATGAACCGCGCCGTATGCCGGGTGCCGCTGCTGCCTTGTCCAGCAGCGCAGTTCCCCGGGGGGGCCACTGGCGACTCGTCCTCCAGTACAGTTACCAACGCGTCTTCGATCGTTCACCCGGCCGCCTGACACGATTCACGTTTCGCGCCCGTCAACGAAATAGATATGACTCAACGCCATACGATCATAAACAGGTTGCCGGGTGACACTGGCGGCTTGTCCGCCAGTGCCCGCCGATGCGGCCTGATCGCACTTCTGCTTCTCAGTTGTATCTCCTGCGCCCGTGTTGAAGAACAGGGTAAGGTGCTGCGGCTCCCTCTCCGCGCCGACGACCCGAAATCGCTCGACCCCGTCCAAGGTTCCACGGCGTACGACAACATGGCGACCTGCCAGGTTTATGAGACGCTGGTGCAGTACAAGTATCTCGTCCGTCCGCTGGAACTCGAGCCGCTGCTATTGAGTGAGATGCCGACGATATCAGAAGACCGGCTCACCTATCAGTTCAAGCTTAAGCCGGGTGTTCTGTTTCATGATGATCCCTGTTTCCCCGGCGGAAAAGGCCGCGAACTCGTCACCGACGACGTCTTCTACTCCTGGAAGCGGATGGCCGACAACGGCAACGACCCTAAGAGTTGGTGGCTGCTGGAAAACACAATCGCTGGCTTCGACGAATACCGTCATGAACAAAACGCGGCGGTGAAAGAAAAAAAACGCACCTTCGACTACGACGCACCGGTCACAGGTCTCCAGAAAATCAACGACCACGAATTCCGCGTGATCCTCAAAGAACCGGTCCAGCGGTTCATGTGGGTGCTGGCCATGTTCCAGACCTCGATCGTGCCCCGCGAAGCCGTGGAAATGTACGGCGACCGCTTTGGCCGGCATCCCGTGGGCACAGGGGCGTTTACGCTGGCCGAAGAGGATTGGCGGCCCGGCCAGCGAATGGTCTACTACAAGAACCCCAGTTATCACGCCTGCTACTATCCCACCGAACATATGCCCGAAGACGTCGCCGCCGGGCGAACCAAGGATGCCGGCAAGCGATTGCCGCTGGTCGATCGTCTGGAACTCGAATTCTTCGTACAAGATCAACCGATGTGGTTGTCCTTCCGCACCGGAAAAATCGACTACACGCAGGTCCCCGACGAATACTTTGACGAAGCATTTATTAAACGGACCAAGCAGCTCCGCCCCAAATACGTCCGCGAGGGAATCACGGACCAAAAGGTCGAATTGCTGGACTTCATCTTTCGTGGTTTCAACATGGAAGACGAGTTGTTGGGGGGCTACTCCGAAAAACAAAAGAAACTGCGTCAGGCCATCTCGCTGGCTGTCGATCTCGAAGAATTCAACGAGGCGTTTTATAGCGGCAACAACTCCGTTTATGACGGTCCGATTCCCCCCGGCCTGGAAGGTTACCCTCCTGACGGAAAAGCCGATGTCAGTTATCGCGGCCCCAATTTGGAACGCGCCCGGCAATTGCTGGCCGAAGCGGGGTATCCCGACGGCAAAGGCTTGCCCAGGATCGAATACTACACCAGCAACGCCTCAAATAACGTGGAACAGACCGAGCTGTTCAAGCGGCAGCTCTCCAAGATCAATATCGACGTCAATGCGCAAATCGTTGAATTCTCAACGCTGATCGAAAAAGTGCACAACAAAAAGGCGCCTTTCTTCGGATTCGCCTGGGGCTCCGACTATCCCGATGCGGAGAATAACCTCGCCCTGTTTTACAGCCCCAACGCCGCCCCCGGCTCGAACAGCTTTAACTACAACCGGCCGGAATACGATCGGCTGTATGAACGCATTCGGAGCATGCCTCCCTCTCCCGAACGGACCGAGCTCTATATCAAAATGCGGGACATGGTCATCGAAGACGCCGCCTTCATCGGTTCGATGGGCCGCACGCGGTTTTATCTGATCAATCCCTGGCTGAAAAACTTCAAGGCCACCGAAGACTTCTACAACTGGCCCAAGTACCTGGACGTCACCGAGCGGGGCGTCTATCCGTCCCAATAACATTGCGGTTCGACGTCGAAATTGCGGACACGCTTTCCAGTAATCTGATCCAAGCGACCGAGACATGTGGTCCTACATCATCCGCCGCCTGATTTATTACATCCCCGTCTATTTGGGGGTCATTCTTTTGGTCATGGCCATCCTCCGCGTGCAGGATCCGGTGGCGATCCATCTCGGCAAGAATGCCACGCAGGAAAGAATCGACGCCACCCGCGAGGCCTTCGGGTTGGACCGCCCTTTTGCCGAACAGTATGCCACCTTTCTGAAAAAGCTCATTACGTTCGATTTCACCGAACAAAGCTGGGACTTCCCCGGTGTCACCGTTGGCAGCATGATCCGGCGTTCGATCGTCCCCAGCTTGTCCATCACCGTCCCGGCGCTGGTGCTCACGACCTTGCTCTCGATCGGGGTGGGCATGATCTCGGCCTACTTTCGAGGGCAGGCCGTCGACAAGGCATTGGTCTTTGTCGCGGTGTTAGGCATGTGCATCAGTGTATTGGTCTACATCATCCTGGGACAGTATTTCGGGGCGTATTTGATCTACAAAAAAACCGGCCATGAGCTTTTCGCCATCCAGGGCTACGAACCGGGACTTCAGTATTGGGCACACTACTGTCTGCTGCCGGTCATGATTTCCGTCATCGTGGCCATGGGCTACGACACGCGGTTTTACCGCGCCGTGATGGTCGAAGAGACCGGCCGGGATTACATCAAAACCGCCTTGGCCAAAGGGGTCACCAAGCGCAAGGTCATGTTCGTGCATATGCTCAAAAACGCCATGATCCCCATCGTGACGCAGGTGATGATCACCCTGCCGTTTTTGATCACCGGCTCGATCGTGTTGGAAATGTACTTCGGCATCCCCGGCATGGGGCGGGCGCTGATCATGGCCGTCAACTCCAAGGACTTCCCCGTCATCCAGGCCTTCACCGCCGTGTTCGCCGCCCTATTTATCGTCTCCATAATTCTCACCGACGTGATGTACGCCCTGGTTGATCCGAGGATTCGCCTCTCATGATCCTCAATTGGAAACAATCCCGGGCCGCCCGAAAATTCTTTCGCAGCCGGCTGTCGGTCGTCGCTCTGATCGTCATTTCCTGTTACCTGGCGGTCGCAGCCGCCATAATAATGCCCGAATGGTATCATGCTGCGCGGGGTTGGCTCGACGGCGATGATTCCTCCGTGGAGGAATCCGGTCTCATCACATTGGAGCAGACCGAAGGCCGCGTGGGCACAAAAAACATGCCCGGCTTCTTCCTCAAACAGGAACCGGAAAAACGCTTGCAGCACTGCGAACGGCTGTTGGAAATCGTCGACCGCGCACTTAAAAAGCCCAATCCCCAGTCGGCCCTCAAGGATATCGAATTCGGCACGCTCGAAGTCGCCCCGCTGCCCCAGGCAGAATTGCGAGCACTCGTTGATCAGGGCTGGGAAATCTTCGACTCCCTGGCAGCGACGGCCAATCTCAACGAGGCTCCCGAATTGTTGCCCAAATTGAATGAACTCGAAGAGGTCGTCGATCAACTTTATCCGCCGCCGACCGGCTGGAACGGTTTTGTGCGCGGCTTGGAAATGTGCCTGGGGACCGACCGCCAAGGACGCTCGATCTTCTTGCGGTCGATCTACTCGATCAAGGTCGCCGTGCAAATCGGCGTCGTCACGGCCCTGTTCGCCGTTGTCTTCGGCGGCATCTTGGGCATGGCGGCCGGCTTCTTCGGGGGGTGGGTGGATCATCTTGTCACTTGGCTGTACACCACGTTCTCTTCAATCCCCAACCTGGTACTGTTGGTGCTCTTAGCCTACATGTTCACCGGCACCGATTGGGACGGCACACTGATCCCGGTCTACGTCGCCTTCGGCCTCACCTTTTGGATCGGTCCCTGTCGCGTGTTACGCGGCGAGACGCTGAAAATCAAGGAAATGGAATACGTCCAGGCGGCCACCGCACTCGGTTGTGGGCGGATCTATATCATGTTGCGACACATCATGCCCAATACCGCGCACCTGCTATTGATCAACTTTTCGCTGCTTTTCATCGGCGCCATCAAATCCGAAGTCATCCTCAGCTTCCTCGGGCTCGGCGTCAAACGTGGACCGAGTTGGGGCATCATGATCAGTCAGTCCGGTCCCGAAGTCATCAACGGCTTCTTCTGGCAAATCGGCGCCGCCACCGTCTTCATGTTCGGCCTGGTCCTGGCCTTCAACATCGTCTCCGACGCCCTACAAGACGCCTTCGACCCGCGGCACCAGTAGGGGTAGGAGAGGCATGAGGTTTGAGGTGACAGGCTTGAGGTCCGAAATTGAGAGTCAAACGCAGTGCACACTGCTGACGACTCCATTTGGCCACTCTCAACCGTTGTGCGCGGGTCTTCCGACCCCGCCCGAGTTGTGTCGTTGCCCAACTAGCGTGGATTGGCGGATTGGACGATGCTCCAGATCTCGTCGGCGACGGCGTCGATCGATCGTATCCGGCCGTCGGCGATACCCTCGATCACCTTCCAGCGATCATCGTTGGCGGCGACCTCGAGATACACGTCGAGAACGCCGGCCAAGTAGTCCGCGTCCGCTTCCTGGATATCGGCGACGTCATCGGTGTAGCTCCGCGGGGACTTTCGAGCGATCAACTGCTGCGCCTTCTCCGGCGGCAGGTTTAACAGAATCGTCAAATCGGGCCGCGGCAGCGCGTAGATTTCGTACTCGATCTTATTGATCCACGCAATCAACTCCCGCCGCTCATCACCGCTAACCTTCGAGGCTTGGTGTCCGATGTTGGATGCGACGTACCGGTCCAGAATCACGTAATCGTTGTCCCGCCGCGCCGCTAGCAGCAGTTCCCGCGACTCGAAACGATCGCCGGCGTAGAGCAGTGCCGCCAGGAACGGACTGACCTGGTCCAGCGCGCCGAACCGTCCGTTGAGAAAATCACCAATCGATTTACCGAACAGCGTGTCGTCGTACCGCGGAAAGCTGAACAGCGCCACCGACGCCCCCTCACCGCGCAGCCGCTCACAAAGCAAGTTCGCCTGCGTCCCCTTGCCGGACCCGTCGATCCCTTCGATATTGACCATCACCGCCAAATTATTTCTCTCCCTACAACCTCATAGCCCGCGTCAATGTAGAGTGCGTCGTGACACACCTTTCGACGCACGATGAAAGAATTATCTAACTTTAGTAAACCTCACGCAGTGGCATTCGTGCCGAATCCCCACTTCATTACTCTGCGTCTTTGCGTCTCTGCGCGCGGCCTTCGTTCGTATGAATGACGCAGGCTACGATAGGGCGACTTGTATGCCGCGATCGGTTGCGGCGATGCCTGTTGCATCGATGATTTCTCCGACCGATGCCACGTCGCCGCGCATTTCCACGGGGGCATAGCGACAAGCAGTACCGGAGACCCAGCCCGGTTGGTCGGGGATCTCACGTTCGATCAACACGCCGATCTCGCGGCCGACGAGAGACTCATAATATTGCCGGGCGACCTCCTAGGCGAGCGCCGACCACTGCCGCCCGCGTTCTTTTTTGACATGGGGCGGAAACTGATCGACAGATTCG
>CALFYU010000195.1 GCA_937952455.1 uncultured Planctomycetaceae bacterium | reverse complement strand
AGCGGCCACAATCCGGCGCTTTCGTGCGGCTCTTGTTCGGGCAAATTGAAGAAGGCGATTGCCAGAATCAGATAAACGGCCAGCAGCAACAGCCCTTCGAGCCAGTTGGATTGCCCGTCGTAGGCGACCAAGCCGACGACCATCACCGAAACGACAACCGCCATCACTTCCAGCATGCTGAAGACCAGATTCATGGGCGGAAAGCCGGGAAGGTATCCGGCAAATACGAGCACCGGCGCCACGAATAGCGCAATTTGTAGCGCTGACCCGACCGCGATTTGGTAGCTCAGCTCCATACGATTCTTGAGGGCCACCAACACAGCGGTGGAGTGCTCGGCCGCGTTACCCACGATGGCCACCACGATCAGCCCCACGAAGGTCTCGGTCAGTCCCAGCGCCAGGCGGGCTTCTTCGATGCTCCCGACCAGGAACTCGCTCATCAGGGCGACCATGACCGTCGCTCCCACCAGGACGGACAAGGCGACCTTGGTCGACCAATGCCCCTCGACGTCCGCGAACCCTTCGGGATCGTCTTGGCCGCCGTCGTGTTCGCCGGCGTAGAGATGTTTGTGGGTCACCAGACTGAAGACCAGCATCAGCACGTACACGGCAAACAGCACGACGGCGATCTCGAGGCTGAGCATGTGTTCGTTGGCCTTGGTGTGGAATAGCTCCAAGTGGACGTGAAACATCGCCGGCACCAGCAGCCCGATCGCCGCCAAGGCCAGCAGCGTGGCCGACATGCCCGCGGCGGTGGTGTTGAACTGTTGCCGCGAAAACTTGAGTCCGCCGGCCAAGAAACTGGCGCCCAACACAAGCAGCACGTTGCCCAGGATGCTGCCGGTGATCGACGACTTGACGACTTCGATCATGCCGCGATGCAAAGCGAACAGGGCGATGATCAATTCGGCCGCGTTGCCGAAGGTGGCGTTGAGCAATCCACCCCAGCCGGCACCCAGCTTGTCGGCCAGCATTTCGGTACTTTTGCCCATCAACCCGGCCAAGGGGATGATGGCGATGCCCGAAACGATGAATATCCACATCCCCGGAGCGCCGGAGAATTTGAGGACCATCGCCACGGGGACGAAAACTAACAGCAGGTTCAGAGCGCCGATTTTGCGAAGATCCAAGGGACGAGTTCTCCGGCTGTGTGTCAGGGGTCGAATCACGATAACCCGCTGCACGGAAAAGAGCAATTGCAGCGGACAACGCAGGGCTCTGTTTTGAGATCGTACGCCGCTGTGGCATTGATTGCCGGCGGCAATCAGTGTGCGGTCGGCACAAGACGCAGCAGTTTGAGCAATCGTTGAATATGAAGGTTTCCAATTTGAGGAACGTGGGGATTGCAGCTTCTTGCGGGCTGCGCCCGCCCCAATTGCCGTAGGCAATCGCGGCCACCCAGACGGCATCTCAAATTATGGCATCACAAATTTCGGTATCACCTCCCGGACCTCGCCGAAGAATATCTTTCGTCGGGGCTATCTCGGGAACGTATTGTGCCGCCATCCGGTTTGCTGTACGATCCCGCCCCGCTTCCCGGCCCACGGGCTGGGAAACATCGTCGAATGACCCCGCCCCGCTGCCTGACAGTTCCCCGCTTGCTCCGATCTATGGATTACCATCTCAAGCCGCTCAGCAAAAAATGCGCGCAAACCGGCGAGGACCTCGTTCCCGGCACGGTCTGCTACAGCGTGCTGATCGAACAGGCGGGCGAGTTGGTGCGGCTCGATTTCTCCGAAGCGGGGAGAAAACAATGGGAAGGGGAGGCGATCGGCATGTGGCAGTGCATCGTGCCCGAACCGGTCGTCAATAAAAAGCCGACGATCGACGCCGATGGGTTGATGGCCTACTTCGATCAACTCACCGAGGATGCCAACCCGGCCCAGGAAAAACTGCGGTACGTATTAGCGCTACTGCTATTGCAAAAACGCCGGGTCCGCCTGGAAGGGTCCGTTCAACACGGCGACGACGAATATATCCAAGTCAGCGGCAGTCAGGG
>CALFYU010000194.1 GCA_937952455.1 uncultured Planctomycetaceae bacterium | reverse complement strand
TTCATAGCCGGCGACCAATTCGGGGGATGATATCTCCGTCCCACCGTATTCGCGGAGGACGGTCCACCCCAGCACGCCGGACTCATCCAGCCAGCGCAGCTGCGCAGCGGGCCAGATGTGCTTTTGATCGAGTTCTCCGGTCGCGTCGGTGAGGCGGTTGAGGAGGTCGGGGAATCGGCAGTTGTCAAACGTCATGCGATCTGCGCCCGCTGAAACGGACGGCCTATCTCTCATTAGGGGAACAACTTGCGAACGCGAACCTACATCGCTCCTAAATTGTCGATCGTTTGCAGCGGTATTGCAAGCGATCGACTTGTGCACCGGGCGACGGCGACGCTTGTGATCGGCCGCCGTGCTAAGTACACTCGTGAATTCACCTTGCACCACCCGGGGGCCGGTCCGCACCGACCCCGCCGCGCTGACTGTGCAGACCGGCCCGATTAGGACGGGCGGGGCTTTCCTTTACCCGATGAATGACAGGAGAATTTCGTTCCATGCGACACGTTCTCTCGGCGCTGGTCATGAACCAGCCCGGGGTCTTGGCCCACATTTCCGGCATGCTGGCGTCCCGCGCCTTTAACATCGACAGCCTGGCTGTCGGTGAAACTGAGAATCCTGAGTTTTCGCGGATTACCTTTGTGGTAGCCGGCGACGACCGGGTACTCGATCAAGCCCGCAAGCAACTGGAAAAAATCGTAACCGTGGTCAAGGTATTGGACGTCTCGCAAGAGGAATACGTGGAACGGGATTTGATGCTGATTAAGGTCAGCACCAAAGGCGGCACGCGGAGTGACGTCAAGGAGCTGACCGACATCTTCCGCGGCAGCATCGTGGGAGTCGGCCCGGAGCACATCATGATTGAGATCTCTGGGCAGGAGAAAAAGCTCGAGGCCTTTATCGATGCGATGCGGCCTTACGGCATCATCGAACTGGTCCGCACCGGCCGGATCGCATTGACCCGCGGCGCGGAGAGCGCCGTCGGGGATTGACGATTGGGAATCAGTATTACGAGACCGTAGACTTTAGTCCTTAGGCTTTAGGAAGCAGTTTCACTGAGACGTTCCTAAAGTCTACAGACTAAAGTCTACGGTCTCGGTTCTCAGCGGTGAACACATACTATCCAACAAACCACAAGTCGATATTTGCAAGAAACCGAAAGAACAGAATCATGGCAGCGAAGATTTATTACGACGATGACGCCGATCTGGCATTGCTGAAGGACAAGACGATTGCCATTCTCGGCTATGGCAGCCAGGGGCATGCCCAAGCTCAGAACCTGCGCGACAGCGGGCTGAACGTGATCATTGGGCAACGCAAGGGATCGGCCAACTACGATCTGGCAGTCAAGCACGGCTTTGAGCCGATGCCGATTGCCGATGCCACCAAGCAAGGGGACCTCGTCAATATTCTGCTGCCCGACGAAGTGCAAGGCGATTTGTTTCGCAGCGACATCAAGCCGAACCTCGAACCGGGCAACCTGCTACTCTGCTCGCACGGGTTTAACATTCACTTCGGCCAGGTCGTGCCTCCCGAAGGAGTCGACAGCGCCTTGGTGGCCCCCAAAGGCCCCGGGCACTTGGTCCGCTACGAATACGAGAAGGGGGGCGGCGTGCCGAGCCTGATCGCGCTGGGCGACGGGGCGTCGGACAGCTCGCGGCAATTGGCGTTGGCCTATGCCAAGGGTATCGGCGGCGGCCGGGCCGGGATCATCGAAACGACGTTTGAAGAAGAGACCGAAACGGACCTGTTCGGCGAACAGGTCGTGCTCTGCGGCGGCGTCAGCGCGCTGGTCAAGGCGGGCTTCGAGACGCTGGTCGAAGCGGGCTATCAGCCGGAGATGGCCTACTTTGAGTGCTTGCATGAGTTGAAGCTGATCGTCGATTTGATGTACCAAGGCGGCCTGAGCTACATGCGGTACAGCATCTCCAACACGGCCGAGTTCGGCGACTACACCCGCGGCCCGCGGATCGTTACCGAAGAGACGAAGCAGGAGATGAAGAAGATTCTCAAGGAGATCCAGGACGGCGAATTCGCCAGGGAATGGATCTTGGAGAACAAGGCCAACTGCCCCACGTTTCTGGCCAAGCGCCGACGCGATCAATCATCAGAGGTCGAAGTTGTCGGAAAGCAATTGCGGAGCATGATGAGCTGGATCGACGCGAAGTGACGATGTGATGTCCCGCATCCATCCCACTGGCGGGCAAGCCGCAAGCGGGCCCCAAAATTTCACTGATCGTATGACGACCGTTGCCGTAATTGGTGGCGGTCGTTTTCTTACGCCTGCGCGTTACCCCCTCCCGGCGGAGCCGGGGGCTGCGGAGCCGGGGGCTGCGGAGCAATTTGGCGCGCGTCCATAAATTTTCTTGCTTGCCGAAAATTCTCCCCGTAGGATGGCCGGTATGCATTTTGTCGTTGGGAAATTGCCTCGCGTGTACCACGAAACGAAAGGGGAATCTGCAGATGTCTGAAACCGCCCACCGTTACTATCGCCCGTCAAGCGGCGCTCCCCTTTCCGGCATCATGACGATGCTCACCGTCGGCACGCTGGCGGCAGCCGTGTTGGGAGCGGTGTACGGTGCGGTCTCTTACTATAATCCGCTGATTTATTTTACGTTCATCGCCGCGGCCATCTTCGGCGCTGGGGTGGGCATGGCGATCCGCTACGGCGCGCGGATCGGGCGGGTGCGGAATCGCAAGGTCGTGTGGGGCGTCAGCTTCGTCATTGCGGCATTGGCCGTCTATCTGTGCTGGGTGGCGTACGTTTCCATTTTTGTCCAACATCACGCGAATGCCGAAGTGAAAGCGGCGATCGGCCCGGTCGTGATGGATCCGCTCGTCGTCGGCTCGCTCATTCAAGCCTTTGCCAAACAGGGATTGTGGGAAATCAAAGGTGGGCGACCGACCGGGTGGGCGCTCTACTCCATATGGACAATAGAAGCACTCATCATCGGCGGCGTGGCACTGCTCACCGCCGTTGGCGAATGCATCCCGTTTTGTGAAGCGTGTCACCGGTGGACAGAGCCGGAGGATTTGGACGCCAAGATTCCGCTGGAGAATGCGGTCGAGTTTGCACAAGCCCTGGAAGCGGAACAGTATTCCAAGCTTTTGGAGATTAACAGCGGAACCGTCAATGCCAAGGACTGTGTTCATCTGACCGTGTACGGTTGCCCGATGTGCGAAGATTCAGACCACCTCACCGCTGTCAGGAAGATTTTTGTGACCAATGACAAGGGGGAGGAAGAAACGAAGGAAGAAATGCTCTTCGCGAACATGATCGTGCCACACAGGGTGATCGAGGGTTTGGCGACATTGCCGGTAGAAACGCAGTCCGATCTGGCGGACGATGCGGAGCTTGCCTCGGTGGAAACCGAAGCGTCTTCCACCGACGATGATCGACACGAGCCGTCGGCGGTGTGAGCACTTTTTGCGTGTACGCCAAGAGCAAGATGGGGCGCGACGGACGACCCTGTGCGAGGTTTTGATTGGTCGCGCTGCCGCTGTGGGACGACGTCATTAATTCGCGTCGTTGGAGACTCGCCTCGCAAAGCCCACTAATCGAAGAAGTCTGTCAGATGTCTGAAAACGCTCACCGTTATTACCGCCCATCGAACGCCGCTCCAATTTCGGGCATTTTCACCATGTTGACTGTCGGCGGACTTGCGGCACTGGTATTGGGTTCCATTTATGCATTGGTTGCCAAGTTCGATCCATTCATCGTTTTCACGATTTTCGGCGGATTGGCCGTAGGCATCGGCGGTGGGACGGCGGTTGACTATGGGGCGAGGGTGGGCAAGGTCTGCAATCGCAAAGTCGTGCGCA
>CALFYU010000193.1 GCA_937952455.1 uncultured Planctomycetaceae bacterium | reverse complement strand
GTGGAGCACAAACCCGATGGCGGCCAGCACCTCTTCTTCCTGCTGTTGCTGCGGATGTTGGCGTTCGCCTGTATCGTCTTGGCATTCACGCGGCCGGTGTGGATCAACGAAGGTCTCGCCAATCAGTCGCATTCGAATAATGCGGCCGCCCTTGTGCTGGTCCTGGATACCAGCGCATCCACGAATCAGCGAATCCACGGGGTAAGTCTGAGCGAGCGGATGCGCGGGACGGCCAAACGGACGCTCGACGCTCTTCGTTCCGGCACCGACGTTGCGAACATCGTGTTGGCGGATGCGGCGCCGCAAGCCGTGTTTCCGCGACTGAGCACGAATCTGCCGGCTTTGCAAAACGAATTGTCGCGATGCACGCCGTGTCAGGAGCGGGCGGATTTTACTGCGGCTCTGGGAATTGCGGGAAAACTCTTGTCTGAACATTCAGGAAAACGCGACGTCGTCATCATTTCAGACATGCAGGCCACGAACTGGTCCGATGTTGCGGGAAACGATTCGTTGTCTGACTTGCTGCCGAAGGGGACGCGCGTCCGTTTCGCTGCCATCGAAGAGACCGTCGGCGGAAACCTTGCGGTGCACGATCTCCGCCATTTTCCCTCTCGACCCCTTGCCGGCCAGATCTGTGACGTGACCGCACAAATCACCAACTATTCAGACCAGACCAAACAGGTGCCTGTCACCGCCACCATCCGGTACGGCACCGACCAAGCGGCGACGGAATCACAAACAGTTAACCTAGAGGCCGGAGAGCAGCAAATCGTTACTTTCCCGACTCAGGTTTCGTCCGAAGGGATGCTGACCGTGACGTTTTCGATCCCCCACGACGATTTGGATGTCGACAATCGGGCTTATCTGGCCGTGGAATCATCGGCCCGGCTGCCGGTTTTGGTGGTCAGCGACGACGACCCCCAGCTGCCTGGGCCGGCAGCCTATTACATAATGCGGGCCTTAATGCCCAAGGGCGATGCGAACGATCAGTTTGTCGCCGAGCATATTCGATCGCCGGAATTAGCCGTCAAGCCGCTGAACCGGTACGCGGCGATGTTTGTCGGCTACCTTGGTCAACTGTCCGTTGAGGCTGCCGAGGCGATTACGGAGTATCTAGATGACGGGGGCGGAGTGGTATTTTTTTGCGGTGACGGCCCGGTACAAGAGAACTTAGCCGCCCTGCAAGTGACGGCGGGAGACCAAGGGCTCTTGCCATGGATGCCCGAAGAGCGGGTTTGGTTTTCCCGCGAGAAGGAGCCACTCAGGATCACATCGGGGAGATGGCAATCGCGCTGGTTTCGCGAATTTGATGAGCAGAGCCAATTGGCGGTTGCTCAAATTCACTTCGAGCAGGTCTGGGCCGCGGGCGTCCCCGATCCGAATGCGGAATTGCTCTTGATGTTTTCCGATGGGACACCGGCGCTGGGCGGCCGGTTGTCGGGCCGCGGACAATTCGTATTGGCTGGATTTTCGCCCGATGCGACATCCAGCGACCTGGGCAAACATGGCGCCTTCGTAGCCATGATGCAGATTCTCGCCAAGAGTCTACGACCGGACGAGGCACGGTCTCGTAATGCGCCGCCCGGGACGACCTATGACTTTCCGCAACGTTTTTCACTGGAATCGCCCCATGCGCAACTGCAAATCCAAACCAACGACGGTATGGCCGTCCCTTCACGAACAACCATCCACGCTGATGGAGTTTCCATCAGCCTCTTGGATCCGAAGTCGTCGGGGATTTATCGCGTGACCGACGGAGACCGTACGCTTGCGGCGGTCGGTATCAACGTGGATCCCCGCGAAAGTGATCTGGAAGTCATCAACGTCGTCCGCCTGCAGGAATCTTTGAAGTCAATGGGCGTCGAAACGGATCTGCACGTCGCGGACGCTTGGGATGTGAGCCTGGAATATTCCGGACATCCGCTATGGGGCAACTGTTTCGCGTTGGCGATGTGTGCCATTGGATGCGAAATGTTTCTCTTAGGACTTTGGAGGCGATGATGCCGGGACCGTTTGACACTTGCGGAAATTGATTCCCAAGGTGGGCGAAGTTTCACTATCAAAAAAAATTCCGCTGAAATGCCCGATTCCATCCTGTTAACAATCGAAAACGGATCAGCTTGGAAATGGCAGCCGATCGTGCCGTTGTTGCACATTTACGGCGGCTGCGCGGTGCTCTGTGCCGTGGCCCTGTACGCGTTCGTTCGCGTATTTCCCACAAACCGAATTTCGGCGAGCTTGCTGTTGCTGATGCGGCTGGCGTTGGTGGCGACATTGGCCACCATGCTGATGGGACCCAGCCGCGAGATCCCCCGGCCTGAGCAACAGCGGCGCTCAAAATTGACAATTCTGCTGGACACTTCGCAGTCGATGCTGACGAATGATTGCGCAAGGCAATCTCGGATCGGATACGTGACAAAGAACGTCATTAATGAGGAACAACTCCGCAAACTTGCGGGTGAATTTGAAATCGACACGCTTGCATTCGACACGCAAGTTCGTGCTCTGCACGTGCAGAAACTGCGAACGGATCCAGAGGCGGTTGCCACAGGCAGCTCGACGTTGCTGGCGGACTCCATTAAGGCCGCGGTCTCACGCATCAGGCCGACGGAAGGAGATGCGATACTGGTCATCAGCGACGGCCGCGACAGTGAAGATACGTCAATGCAGTCGGCTGCAAATCTGGCCCATTCGAAAAAAGTCCCGTTGTATACGGTAGGCGTCGGGGAAACCGGTTCGACCGTCGATGCAGCGCTGTTTGCCATTCCCATGCAGGACTATCTGCTTCCCGACGAACCTGGTGGAATTCTCGTCAGGGTCTACCACTCCGGCCTTGAGAGTCGGTCCGCAAACGTGCGGCTTAAGCAGGGCCAATCGGTGGATACGTATCCCGTACTACTGAACGATCGCGGAGCCACCGAATTGCAGATACGGAGTCAGCAAGCCGAATCCGGTCAATACCAATATGATATTTCCTTGGATGTCTTGGACGGCGAAAAGGAAACAAGCAACAACGAGCAAATCGTATTCTGCGAGGTGATGAAACGTCGGATCCGTATTCTCATCCTTGAAGGCCAACCGTTTTGGGACAGTAAGTTTCTCGCTCAGTCGCTTCGAAAAGACGAACAACTGGAACTCACGCAGATCACGCAGGTCAGTTCGGATAAACGTGAGACGATTGTCTCCCGCGCCGAGAATCGCAGCTCGAAACTGCCCGACGGCCAAGACGAATGGGCAAACTACGATGTTGTGATCTTGGGACGAGGTCTTGAACACATTCTGGATGAGGAGGCGGCGGAACAACTCGTGACCTTTGTGCGTGACGGAGGCGGCCAACTGATTTTCAGCCGCGGCCGGCCTTACGATCCGGAATCCGAGCAAGGACGTCGTTTGGGCGAAATCATAAGTGGCATCGAGCCGGTCGTTTGGGGGATTGGAGAGTTGCAGGAGTTGTCCGTCGAATTGACACCATCGGGGCGCAGCAGCCTATGGATGTCGGCAACCAAAATCGGATTCGATACCGGAGCGGCATTCGAGCGGCTGCCCGGTTTTGACGTCATGCAGACCATTGAGGGTCTGAAACCCGGGACAATCGTGCTGGCGCGCGCCCACGCTAACTCGGGACCGCACGAGGAAGGTCTGCCCGCTCTGGCGACCATGGCCTATGGAGCGGGGCGGGTGGCGGCCGTGTTGGGGGACGGCCATTGGAAGTGGAGCCTGCTGACTCCCGAAAATGAAGACTTGCGCGGCTTTTACGACACGTTGTGGTCCAACCTCGTCCGCTGGATGGTCATCGGCGGCGACTTCGAACCGGGACAGCAGGTCGCCTTGAGTTTGAGCCGATCGACCTCGCGGTTGGGAGATCCCCTCACAGCCGAAGTATTTTTGAAGAAAGCCCCCAGCGGAGGGCACGAACCGTCGTTGGAATTCGTCCGTCCTGATGGACGAGTCGACCATGTGGCCTTGCACCGTCTGCCGGGAGCCGCCCTGCGCTACCGTGCGGAATTGGAACCGGAGGCGGCAGGCATACATGACGTCCGCTTATCCGCACCCGGCATGATACCCGCCGAATTGCGGAAAAAGCTGAACGTATACGACGTCAATCTGGAGCGATTGCTCACAGACTCGAACATGCTGGCGTTGCGAATACTGGCGGAACATTCCCAAGGAACTTTCTTCCTGGCAGAAAACATCGACGATCTCTATGCGCAGCTGCAACAGCATCGCATCTCAATGCTGGCGCCGCCGCGGCTGGCATACGTTTGGGATCGGGGATGGATCATGACATTCCTGCTGTTTTGGATGGGACTCGAATTGTTTATCCGCCGTTGGGTGGGACTCTGGTAATCGTCTCCGAAAAGTCCGCTTTACATCCGCAAATTGGAGTTTTAGACTGAATCGGAGTTGATAGTCGCCATTGAGGCCTAAACCGACCGACAAGATCGGGAGGGGACACATAGTGAATCAACCATCTTCGCGCTCAAACGGTCCACCGCACGATCAGCCGTCCGCTGCCTGGGAATCTCGAAGAGACTCTCCGCTATTTCATCTGCTGCGGGCCACGTCCGGTTTGAAGCGCTTTCTCGAGACGTCGTCAACGGCCTGCTTCGCGTTCGCTGTTTTACTGGGGTTGGCGCTGTTGGTTGTATGCACCGACGCTGTCTTGGCGCTTCCACCGAACGTGCGAATTCTGTTGAACACCGTGCTGGCAGCCAGTCTGGTCGGTGCCTTGGCGGCAGCAATCCGCACGATATTGCGTAACCGCTTTAATCCGTGCACGACCGCGAGGTTGATCGAAGATCGTCTCGGCGATCGAGACAATTCGTTCATCAATGCGGTCGAGTTTTCTACGTCGTCACCCGGTGGTCAAAGCCTGCAACTCCGCCAGCGCGTGATCCGGATCGCCGACGAGCGCGCGCATGGAATTTCTTCGCTGGATGTGATTCCCTTGCGGCCGTTGTTCCGAGCACTGGGTGTCGCGGCCGCGGCTTGCTTGGTTTTGTTCGTCTTTCATTTGGCAGCGCCCCGTTTGTTCGCCATGGTCGTACCCCGATTCATCGATCCGCACGGCGATCATCCGCCGTTCACCCTGCTCAACTTCGAGGTCACGATTTCGCCACAACCCGTCTATCACGGCAAACCGGCAACGATTGAGGCCCTGCTCTCCGGTCCCGAGGTGGTGGAACAGGCCTCAGTGGTGTTTTTGGATGAACAACGACGGCGATATGAGTCGATTCCCATGCTGCGGCAGCGCGACAGCCAGTTTTCGCTGCACATTGATCGCGCCGAAAAGTCCCGCGCGTTCTATATCGACACTCCCCGCGGGCGCAGCCGCACGATGCAGCTCGACGTCGTTGAGGTACCCTATTTTGAAGACGTGCGCATGAAATATCGGTACCCGGAATATACCCAATGGCCGTCTCGCGAAACCCCGCTGGAAAGAAAAGGGATTCGAGCACTTGTGGGGACGGAGATTACGGTTCAGGCACGCAGCAATCTTCCACTGACCTCCGGTCGACTGACTCTGAGCGAACCGGCAAAGTCGGAATCAGGCGCGCACGCCAAACAGACCACGGTGACACTTCGCCCCCTTGCGGATGATCCAAAGACAGTGAGCGGATCGTTTCGCATCGGCAACGACGGACAGTTTGCAATTTCCCTCTATGCCATCAACGGAGCGGAAAGCTTGGAACGCATCGAAGGTCGGATGACGGCGATTGCCGACAAACTTCCCCAAGTCGCGATCGTCGAGCCCGCCCCACACGTCGTCGTGGTCGAAGATTGGACCGTGTCGACTGTGATCGAAGCGGTCGATGATGTCGGCCTCTCCAAGATCCGCATTTACCGTAGCGTCAATGGTTGGGGACCGTCTGCCGCGGACTTGGCCTTCACAATCCGCAATGGCAATGCGGCCCGATCGGTCTATGATTTCAACCTGCGCGAACTCGGCGCCCGCGCGGGCGACGTCATCACCTATTACGCGGCCGCCTGGGACAATCATCCCAGCGGCAAGCAGTTCCGCGACAGTCAGACGTTTGTCATTCAAGTCATCTCCCAACAGGAATACCAACAATACGCGCGGCAGCAGTACCAGATGGAGGAGTTGATCGCGGAGTTTGAAGCCATACGCGAAAAGCTCGACGAACTCAAAAAAGAGCGCGAGGAATTGCTCGAAGAATTGGAAACACTCCGCAAAGAACTTGACAGCACCGACCAACCCAGCGAAGAAATGCTTGAGCGTCTGCAGAAGCTGGAAAAACAACTGCAGGATTTCTCAAAATCAGCCGAGCAACTCGCCGAACAACTCAACGAGCGCGTTGAACAGATGCAGCTTTACGAACTTGAAGAGCCTTACACCGAAATGCTCGAGCGGCTAAGCAAACAATTAAAACAACAATCACACAACGCGAATGTTGTCTCGCAATCGTTGTCAAAGATGCGGCAACCGGGTGGAACAGCTTCCGCGGCGCGGAAGGAATTTCAACAGGCTCTGGAAACACTCGAACGGGAAGACCAACCGTTCGGCGAGCAGAATGCCGAACAGCTCGACGCCGCCGAACTGGATCTGGAACTGTTTCGCATGGCCGATAACGTGCTGGCTGCTGCTGAACAATTGAAACTGATCATTTCCCGTCAGCGGCAGGTGGCCGACCGGTTGGCGGAATTTCAGCATGACGAGCGCTTAACGCCCGACGACCAAGCCCGTGCCGACCGACTCGCCGGTGAGCAAGAACGCCTCGCGCAGGAACTGCAGGAAGTCGTCGATCGGATGAAACAGGCGGCCGAGGCGGCAAAGGACAAATTACCCACGATGGCGGGCGATGCGCTTAAGATCTGCGATGCGATCAGCCAGCAAGATATCGGGCAAGATCAGAAAACGGCTGCTCAACACGCGCGGCGGGGAGCAGGCCGTTCCGCCTGGGAAGCCGCCGAATCAGCCGCCAAGAAACTGGAAAGCTTGCTCTCTGATTGTCCCAGTTGCGACAATGCCTGCGAGGGAATGTGCAATTCTCTGGACGGCCCGTTGAAACTGACGAAGGATCAGGTGAAGCAATGTTTGGATCAACTCTCCCAAGGTCGGGGCATCCCCGGATCCGGGATGCCCCGACCAGGTTCCGGCGGCAATCAAGGACAAGGCGGCCGGGGACAATCCGGAGGCGGTGGCGTCGGCCAATCCGGTCAAGTGGGCCAACCCGCGGGCGGCCAGGGAAATGGTTCCGCGTGGCGGGCTGGGCAAAGTTTTCCCGGATCGCAGGCACCCGTGGCAATCCTCGGACCGCATGCGCAGCAGGGTATGCAACCGGCATCTGCCGGGGGCCGGCTCGGTAAAACCGGCCGCGGTTCCTGGATTCCGCTGGGCGACGAAGACGATCCTCGGGCAGCGGAGACGCTCACACCGGAATCACGCGGTTTCGGAGCGTCTTCGGCCGGCAATCTTCGCGGCGTCCCCGCCAGTTATCGTGAAGCGGCTGAGGCCTATTTCAAACGACTTGCTGAGGGAAATTGATGAAGCGACGTCCGCTTCACCGGTTGAGATCACGCGCGAACACAGACACTACCCGGAAGGGCAATCATGCAAGACAATGTCACTTTTAGACGGATGTTATGGTGCTCGGGGTTGATCCTTTCGACGCTGCTGGGACTCGGTGTTGCAGGTTACGGCCAGGATGAGTCGGACGGCGACCAGAACGCGGCGCCGTCCAAATCGACCGCGCCACCCGTATTGCAGCCGGGAATGGTGAACTGTGCGAATCTGACCTATGGAAAAGGGAAAACGTCCAAATGTTTCAGCGACGAATTCCTCAAACAGATCGCCCGCGAGACGCATATTCTGACGAATCACCAGTTGATTCCCGTAAACCTGGAATCATCGGATTTGTTCAACTACCCGGTCGCCGTAATGACCGGCGAGGGGAGCTTCCGTTTGACGCCGTCGCAGCAAACGAATATGCGGAGCTACCTGGAGAATGGCGGATTTATCATCGCTTCGGCCGGTTGCAGCAGCTCCGATTGGCAAGAGAGTTTTCGCCGAGCGATCCGCGAGGTCTTCCCAGAAATCGGCCTGCAGACCATCGACCAGTCCCATCCGGTGTTTCATACGGTTTACGAAATCGATGAACTGAAATGCAAAGGCACGCACTCCGCGCACCTCGAAGGTCTGGAGATCGATGGAAAAATCGTGCTGATCTTCTCCCCTGACGGACTGAACGACACCGGCAAGGTGGGGGGGAAGTGTTGCTGTTGCGGAGGCAACGAAATTAAAAATGCACGGCAGGTTAACGTGAACCTGTTGGCCTACACGCTGACGCATTGAGCCAATTGCATCGCGCAAGGAATAAGCAACCAAGGCGTACGCAACGGAGTACGTGAGATGGCCCGTACAGCTTTGATCATATGCCTCAGAGTAACTGCCGTGATTGCGCTCACTTGCCGCCTTCTTCCCGTGCCGGCAGTGGCAGTGGAGTTCGAATCGACGATTGAGAAGGCGCGCGAGAAGGAGGCGTCCGTTGACGACGGCCAGAAGAAGCTGGTCGTGGTCACATTTGGAGCCGATTGGTGTAAATGGTGCCGCAAATTGGAGGCCGACACATTCTTGGACGAACGCGTCAACGCCTTATCCGAGCAGTTTTTGTGGGTGAAAGTCGACGTCGACGAACAACCGGAACTCGCCGCACGTTTCGGCGTGCAGGGGCTGCCGCAAACGTACGTTATTGACGGCGATGACCGCGTGATCGCCGTGCGACCCGGCTATGCGGGGCCGCTGGAGTTTGCTAAGTTCTTGGAAAATGCCCTGCGCAACCCCAACCCTCCTGAAGAGCTGTTGCTCAATCTCCTCAATCGATTGCGGGCCGAAGAATCGCTCGAAGAACGGAACACGACAGTCGCGGGGCTCGTCGAGCATCTCGCGCGTCCCGACCGCGCTGGGCGCGATGAGATTCTGCAGGCCATGTCACAGACTAAGTCCGGCCTGTTGCCGACGCTCATCGAACTCATGTCCGATGACCGACTCGCCGTTCGTGCAGCCGCCTCCGGGACCTTCCTGAAACTGACCCGCGCCGATCTCGATTTTGACCCATTCGGGAACGCGGCGTTGCGCGAGCAACAACTTCAAAACTGGAGGAACTGGCTCGCCGCGCAGCCCATGTCACGGGGCCGCACCGTCGAATAGCCAGCTCCGCGCGCTTCTCAATAGACGCCCAGCATTTTGCAGGCCTTCGGCGCCAAGTAACACTTCGTGCCGCCGGCGCTCAACGAGAATTTTTCCGGGCGGACTATCATTTGTCACACTATTCGTCTGAGACCCGCTCCAACAACGCCGCCGGGTTACAGACCTGTCCCCCGTGGACCACGAATTCGATCTTGCGTGTGTTGCGGATATCCTTTGTGGGATCGGCCGAGAGCACCACCAAGTCCGCTTGCTTCCCGACCTCGAGACTGCCCAGCGTGTCCGACTGTTGTACAATCGCGGCATTGTTCAGCGTGGCCGCCGTCAGCGCCGCCGCTGGAGACAGCCCCGACGCCACCAGCATTTCCAATTCCTGGTGCAGCGAAAAACCGGGGGGGACGAACGGTTCGGGCGTATCGGTTCCCGCCAGAATTGTGACGCCCGCTTTGTGCAACAGGCCGGTCAACTCCTGATACTTCTCGACTTCGCGAAGCCGTAACGGACGTGTTTGAGGGTCGAGATTGCTGGAGCTGCGATACGTTTCCCAATACCGCAGCATTCGTTTGGGCACGTGTTTCAAATCCTCGTGTTCTTGGACCTCTTCCAAATCGTTCAGGTAGATCATATTTCGAAACACGACCAGCGTCGGATCGACGGCCACTTTCTGTTTCACCAACTGCGCAATCAGCGCTTGGCACTGCGGATTCTGCAGATCGAGATTCGCACGCGGATTGGGAATCTGGGCGGCTTCGGGTGTGATGCTGTAGTTGAAGACCGACCAGATGTGTTCCAAACAATCGACACCATCCGCCGCAGCCTCCTGCGCGGTGTAACGCCCCAAATGACCCGTGACGATCATACCGCGACGGTGCCCCTCTTCAATCACTTTTTGCCCGATCAATCTTGGCGTGCCGACGTAGATTTTCAGCGTCACAACATTCCACTGCGACATCTCATCGACAAAAGCGGGGACGAGCGCCGGATCGGTCAGACTATATCCGACGTCGCGGTGCACCGGCCGTTCGCCGTCGATGAGCGGACTGGCCAAAAACACCCGTGGGCAATACTCGGGATGCAGCGCCGCATACCGCGCGATCCCCACTTCGGCGACGATCGCATCGCCGGCGCTACGCACCGACGTCACTCCCGCCGCCAAAAACAGGGGCAAGAACTCGTCCCCCGTCACGTGCGTGCGGTCGGCTAAATGCACCAAGTGCACATGCGCGTCGATCAGGCCGGGGATCACGTATTTGCCGGACGCATCGACAACCCGCGCGCCGTCGGAAAACGTGGCTGGCTCCTCGCGCGTGCCGATCGCGGTGATCTTCCCGCCGGCGATCACCAGTGTTCGCTGGGGCAGCATTTTGCCTGTCGTCGTGTCGAACACCGCCGAGTCGCGCAACACCAGTCTTTGCGGTTCGGCTCCGCTGACCGGCACAGAGAGCAGCACGCACGCTAACGCGAACAGACAAATTCGCACCATCAAACCTCGTCGAGCGGCTGTGTGGCGTCCCCGAACGCGTCCCGGTGGACGCCCATTTTGTCCATCATGCTCAAAAATAGCCGGCACATTTGGCGATCCGGTTTGTCGAGGTAGTCGAGGTTCTGGCCTCCGCGAATTCGTCCGCCGCCGCCCCCCAACATCACGACCGGCAATTGCGTCGCATCGTGGTGCCCGTTGAGCATGCTGGAGCAGAGCATCACCATCGAGTTGTCCAACAACGTGCGGTCTCCCTCCTGAATGCCGTCCATCTTGCGGGCGATGTACGCTACCTGTTCCAGGAAGAATTGATTCACCTTCAGCCAGTCGTCGGTATCGTTGTGCGACAGCAAGTGGTGGATCATGTAGTCCACGCCCAGGTGCGGAAAGCGGAGCGTGCCGTGGTCGTTGTTGAGTTTCAATGTGCAGACGCGGGTGGTGTCGGTTTGAAATGCCAGCACCAGAATGTCGCTCATGAGCCGCATGTGCTCGACGATATCCTGCGGATAGCCGTCCGCTGGTCGGGCCATATTCGGCCCGGAAAGCGTGGGGCGCCAGCCTTGCAGTTAGGCGCGGCGGCCGGCGTTGGTAATCAGCTGTTCCACTTTCCGGACCGAGCTTGAGTATTCGTCCAGTTTGTGCTGGTCGGTGTAGCTGATATCCCGCCGAAAATCCTTGGCATCAGCCAGCACAGCATCCAATACGCTCTTGTCACCGACTTCGGAACTCTCTTTGAAGAGATGATCGAAGGCGAGTGCGGGATAGACTTCCAGCGGCGTGGGCGTGGTTGGGCTGCTCCACGAAATGTGCGAGCTGTAGAGCATCGAATAGTTTTTATGCACCGAAGGATTGGCTTTTTCGCAGCCGAGCACCAGGCTGGGCAATTTCGTTTGGTGGCCGATTTTCTGGGCGACGACTTGATCGACGCTCGTTCCCGAACGAATCGTCCCGCCGGAGGCCAACGGTGCTCCCGACAGCAGGTTGCCCGTTTGGGAACTGTGGATGTTTCCCTTGAGCGCCTCGGCATTGTAGAGGCCGCGAGCAAAGACCATCCGGTCGCGGAAATCATGCAGCGGGGCGAGCACCTTGCCCAACTCCATCGTCTTGCCTTCACCCTTGGCCCACCATTCGGAGTTATGGTAACCACAACCGGAGAATAGAATTGCCATCCGCGTCGGCGCCTCGCTGGCGGGGGTGAGGCTGCGGGTTTCGTCTCCCCACACCGGCAGCGATTCCAGCCAAGGCAGCGCCATGCTGACTCCTAAACCGCGGAGCATTGTTCGACGGGAAAGCTGATGAACTGCCATGGGAATGACTCCAAATCTCACGTTCTCATAAATACGCCAGTGTCTTGTCAAACCTGTTATCTTCGGTGCCACTGGCTCCGCCAGGGCTTAGCAAGTATCACGCGTATTGCAGCACTGGCAAATCCAGTGGCGCCCAATCCCAAGTGTAAGGCCTGACAAGGCGCCAGTTAATATTGTTAGTCTTTGACAAAATCCCGCCCGCGAATTCGCCGAAACTGTTCGCTGAGCACGATCGCCTCGACGGCCACGTTGAACCGATAATCCCCCGCCTTCAACTTTTGCTGCATCTCGGCCAGCAACGGCTCATCGGACAATTGTACTTCACGGCCCAGCGCATAGCCTAACAACTTTCGGCAGAATTGACGGACGACATCGTCGCGACGCTCGTGGAGCAGGTACTCCCGCAATCCGGCGATCCCGTCGATCTGCTGCCCGTTGTCCAAAACGGTCGTCGTATCGGCCGCTTCGGGACGGAGGCGTCCGATGGCGTCGTATTGTTCCAGCGCGAACCCAAACGGATCGATGCGGACGTGGCACTTGGCACATTCGGGAACCGAGCTGTGTTGCTCGATCAGCTGCCGTGCGGAAAGTCCCTCCGGCACCGCTTCGGGCAGTTGTGGGACATTCGCCGGCGGTCTCGGCAAGCGTTCTCCCAACAGCGTTTCATAGATCCAATTACCCCGCAAAATGGGACTGGTCCGCGACGCCCCTGATTGGCTGGCCAAAAATGTGGCCATGCCCAGAATTCCCCCGCGGCCTTGAGCCCGCACGCCGTCAATCCGCTGCCACTGCACGCCGTCGACACCGTCGATGCCGTAGTGCTTGGCCAGTGCCGCATTCACGAACGTGTGATCCGCATCGAGAATACTAAGAATCGAACCGTTGTTGCGAAACATGTCTTCAAAGAACTGCACGGTCTCTTCATACATCGCGCCGCGAAGGTCGGCGAACTCTGGATAAAGTGCTTCGTTTTTGTCGTCGTTCTGGTCAAAGTTGCGCAGGTGCAACCACTGGCAGGCGAACTGCACCGCCAGCCGCCGCGTTCGTGGATCGGCCAGCATCCGCGCCGTCTGCTGCCGGAGTACATCGTCGCTTAACAGCGCGCCCGAATCGCCCATTTCACGCAGGTCGCCGTCGGGGAACGACGACCACAGAAAATAACTGAGCCGACTGGCCAATTCGTTGCCGGAGACTGGGGTGGCTGATTTTCCCACCCCCGGTGTTTCATGACGATACAAAAACGCCGGAGAGGTCAACACCCGCGCCAGCGTCAACTGTATGGCTTGCTCATGCGCGATCCCCGACTCCCGTAAGGTTGAATACAGCCGGCGCAAATCCGATTCTTCCGCGGCAGTCAACGACCGCCGCCAGGCGCGATTGGCGAATTCCACGACCGCATCAAAATGCGCGGGTTCCGTGGCTTTGAGCCGCTGGCGAAACACGTCCGCGCGTTCGTTGATCGGCTTGCGCATCGGCGCAAACGCCTTCACCAGATCTGGACGGTCCTGCGTGGCAAATTCGGCAATCTGTTCATAAGCCACCGTCAGCGCGATCGGTTCCTGTGCAACATAGAGTAGTTCGTCCCATAACCGGTCCAATTCCGCCGCCTGCGCGTCATCGAGCATTAACCGCTTCAGGTGGTCGTCCTCGCGGAAATACAATGTCATTGTGACCGCTTCATCGACCGGCACGATCCGTTCATAGCAAAGCGCCGCCGGAAACAGGTTGCGGAAAGCGGCGATTGCCCGTTGCGTGCGGCGCTGCGCCGGGCTGTCGGCGGAGACCACAACCGGCAACGCCGGGGATGATGTGAGCGATTCCGGTTTCGACGTCAATATTTGAAGTTGCACGCTCCCACCGTCCGCAGTGGTCGGTGCGAGTGTTCCCGACACGACGAACTCCGCCCCGCCGGCCAACGCTGCCGGCAACCGCACTTCCAGAATCTGCGGTGCTTGCACGCACAGACTGGCTGGGTCAATAGCTGTGCCGCCCGGATGTTTGCCGAATTTTGCTGGGGCGATCCCATAGGGCGACCGATCATCTACGGTTGCGGCCCCGGCGACGGTCGCCCAACGCAGCGGGCCTTTCCAATTCCGCAATTGCCGACGCAGTTGACGATCCGGTTCGCTCAGTGACTCCTCGGCAGTTGCCGTCACAGCCGCCTGCACCGCCAAAGCCTGCTGTTCGATCTCTTCGGCCGGCTTTTCGCCAACGACGGCAGCCCGCCAAGCCGCTAATGCCGAACCGGGGATCAACAATGATTTGACAGGCGTGTCCGTTTCCGTCGCCGCGAAGTGCCATGTCTGGGGCTGTCCATATGCGTCGGGCAGCGGATTTACTTCGAGGATTTTGTCGACCACGTCATCCGCCAAATTCCAGACGCGGGCGTCGCCCCCCACTTCGGACAACTTCAACGATACATGCGTCGTGTCACAGGCGTGTTGTTGGTCGCGGGCGTTAACGACCAGTGACACCACGTCGCCGGCGCGGACGGCAATTTCGCCCGGTGCCGCGAACTCCTGGCGGCCGCCGTTGTCAACCACGCCGCCGGCCAGTTCAGTCGCCCCCGTTTCCGCGTGTAGTTCGACGCGCCAAGCGAAACCGTTACCGCATTGACTATCGGCATCCGCCACGAGGCCTTCGACGCGCAACGTCCCGTCAAGCGGACTCCGCCAGGCGACGATCGACTCCTGTGTCGGCGAGGGATGCACCGTCACGCCGCGCCCGGGAACCGTCAGCGTCAGAAACGAAACGTCTTTCTGTGAGCGGTTCGTCAACAAGCTCGGCAAATCTCCCGTTGCCCAGCCGTTAATCGAAGGATAACCCTGGACACCCACCAGCTTCTTGGTGAACAAACCGCGAATCTCACGTTTTTCCTTACGCCCCAACCCGATGAGTCTCGTCCAGGCTTCAAGGAGTTGCGGATTCAGCTTGCGCGTTGCGGCGAGTTCTTCGAGCGATGCAGGCGAAGCGTGCAACGCCGCAACCGCGTCGAGATAGGCTGTCGTCCGTGGGGCTTCTTCGGCGAGCGCACGGCGGATACGTGCCTCCAACCCGTAGACGTCGCGCAGTAGTATCGGCGGCGGAGTGTGCCCCGATTCATCGGCCGCAAACTCGATACGGGGCCGCTCCCAGACGACAAGATCTTCGTCGCGGCCGTCACCCAAATCGTCCGCCGCGAGGTA
Organism: uncultured Planctomycetaceae bacterium; assembly: GCA_937952455.1. Taxonomy (GTDB): domain Bacteria; phylum Planctomycetota; class Planctomycetia; order Planctomycetales; family Planctomycetaceae; genus Symmachiella. The sequence continues at coordinate 3,139 of CALFYU010000193.1, read as the reverse complement.
CAGCACGATGTCTGACTCCGTTGGGGGCAGTTTATGCCGCAACTCTTGCCGGGTCACGATCGGATCGACCGCCTCCATCCAGATTTTCTGGACGCCGTCGCCCCCCAATTGGCCGACAGCGTTGAACTTCCAGAGCGCTTTCTGTGCTGCGACGATTTCCGCTACCAATTTCGGCACATCACCGGGCGTGCTTCGTCGCCACTGCTCCCGCAATCGATTGAGGGCGAACGACCCTTCGGTGTCGTCGGTGTTGGACAATACTGTCCAAAGCGCGTCCAGATAACGGGGACTCAGCCGGCGCTGTTCGGCAACACCGGCAATTGTTTTTGAACCGGTCGCCAACGCATCGCGCTCTTCGATTGTGGCGGTGAGATATTCGCCAAGGGGCAACAACCCCTGTTGCTTGGAGTCGGACTGGGTTCCCTGCCAGGTGACGACGGTCCCCTCGCCGCTGCTGGTAAACCGACTGTAGAACTCGCGAATCCGTGCCAGATATTCGTCGACGTGATCGCGCCGCGACGTGTGTGGCGAGAATTCGATACCGTCGGGCAGCAGCACCATGTGCGCCGCGACTTCCTTGGCGGCATCCAAATATTTGCCGACCAGCGAGGGCGACATGGCTTGTGCCGAGCCGGTATTGATAAATCCCTCGCCGGCGGCCCCGTCAACGGGGAATTCCTTGGTGGGATCGAGCGTTGCCACCCCCGTCAGATCGCGGATCGTGTAGTTGTACTCCGGATTATTCAGCCGCCGCAGGACGATCGGTCCGGGATCTCCGGCTCGCGCGTTGGCTTCGAGCATCAGAAAGTCATGCACCCAGCCGCGCAAAGCCTTATTTTCCGCATCGGTCGGCTGCGCTTCATCGCGTGGCGGCATCTGGCCGCTCTCCAGCATCTGGCGAATTCTCAGCCAGGTTCGAATCTGTTTGTGAGCGTCGGCTGTCGTTTTGAAGATCGAGAGGTCGACCTCCGCCTCCGCTATATCGGCCGAGTGGCAGTCAAAACAATATTTGCGCAGCAGCGGCTGAATCGTTTTGCGAAAATCACCGTCGAGCGCGGCCGCTGACCTGCCTTCCGCCGCTGCGACAGGCCGCCGAGCATTGACCAACAAGCCCGCTGCCACGAATATGACACAAACAGCCCAACGGGTGAGGCGGCAACAGTTTCTCATCGCTCCACCCCCATCCGCTTGCGGTGGCTTTCGATAAGAGATTTTAACTCCGCCGTCGCCCGTTCGACATATTGGTGGCGCAGATCGTTGATGATCCGCTGATGGCTATCAATACCCGCTTTCCATTCCGCCTTTTGTACGCTGTCGCGGAAGCGGCGAAAAAAGACCTGCAACAAGTCGCCAAACGCGACCAATGGTTCCAGCCCGCTGGCCTCCATTAGGCTGCGGTGAAACTCGATGTCGACTTCGATCCATTCTTCGAGTTTACGGGCAGCGGCGAGGCGATCGACGATCGCCTGCAACGACGTATACAAGGCGGGATCGGCCGCCATCCGCCGGGCGACATGCGGCAAGACGCCCGTCTCGATCACGACGCGGGAATCGATCAACTGACTCGGATCGGCGGCATGAAGTGCAGGATGGAAGCCGAGGTGCCGCGTGACACGGCTGAAGTCAATCTGCCCCACGGTCAATCCCACACCGGTCCGCGATTCGACGATGCCCAAAAACTCGAGCGCCTTGGTCGCTTCGCGGAGGCTGAGCCGGCTGACGCCGAACGTCTCGGCCAATTCGGTTTCATTCGGCAACCGGTCGCCGGGCACCAGTCCCTGTTCCACGATATAGGACTTGAGCCCTTCAGCGACGAAATCGCGAATCTTCCGCCGGGGCAATGCTTTGAGCATGCGTATCTCCACAAAGCAGTGAGCCTCCCACCACAATGGCGGTGGGGGAGAATTCAGATTATCAGACAATCGGGCGATCGGCAAGTTAGGGCCGCGCCGGCTCTCACACGATTGAGGGCCGGAACCCGAACGGCAGCCAAGCCATTGACGGCAAAAACCGTTGCGGTAATGGCAGACTCGACGGGTCCAACCGCTCCGACTTCGTTCATCCCTTCAAAGTCGGTGAATTCCGGGACGCGTTCAAAGCTCTTGAAATCGCAATGACGCGCACGTCATAACTAGTCGACGGGTCGAAATCAGCTCTCCCGATGCATTGCTTACCACTGTTCAGTACAGGTGGTCCAAACTGTCACGATACCCAAGCGGCGCGGGTCGGTAGCCACGCCCCCCAAATGGGGACGCCAGAGACACCACAAACTTGCTCAAACTCTTATTGACCAATCAATGGTTTGAACATTGCCGTGAATGAGTCGTTGCCATGGGCGTTCCGTAGGAGAACTGTGATAATCGATCACGGAAATTCCTTGAATGGCGCACTTGACTGATGGAGAATAGACCTTTCTTTCATCCGCTGAAGAGATCGAAGCGAATCGACTTCATTCGAAGTATCACGGTCCTTGCCCTCAGAACGTGTGTTTTTCACGTTCCCGTCAGGTCCCAATAAACCGATGAGCCATAGGTCAGGCAACGTCGAGCGAATTCTTGCCAAGGCGGTCGAATTTACGTCCGCCGACGAGCGGGAGCGATTTCTCGTCGAGGCGTGCTGCGACGACTCTCATTTGCGCCGCAAAGTCGTGGAACTTATCGACGTCCATTTTGCCGTCGATCGCTATCTACAGGATCATTCGGCTGATGAGATAGCGAACGCGAACTTGCAAAACGAGTTCGAGGAAGCATCACAGGCGAAAATGGTGTCCGTGACCTCGCCGCACATCCGCACGCTAGGGGACTTCCAACTCGTTCGCGAAATCGGCCGGGGCGGCATGGGAGTCGTTTACGAGGCCGTGCAGATCTCGCTCAACCGGCGCGTCGCACTCAAGGTGTTTCCATTCGCCGCCGTGCTGGACCAGCGTCAACTGCAGCGGTTCAAGACCGAGGCACAGGCGGCGGCCGGACTCCATCACGGCAACATCGTTCCCGTGTATCAGATCGGGTGTGAGCGGGCGGTCCACTTTTATGCAATGCAGTATATCGAAGGACAAAATGTTGCCGAACTCATTCGTGAGTTGAGACAAATCGAGGAAGTGGGCTGGGTCGACCCGGTTGCCGGAGGCGATTCGGAGTTG
>CALFYU010000192.1 GCA_937952455.1 uncultured Planctomycetaceae bacterium | reverse complement strand
CGGACCAGGGGACGTCGGTCATGCGGCATTTCAAGTCGTCGCGTATGTCGTCGGCGTTTTGTTTCAACGCGCTATAGCTGCGGACGACGGCAATCATCCCGACAACCGTGGCGATGAGGTTGAGCAGCACCGAAGGCCAGATGCTCAGCCCGTCGGCAAACGCAAATGGTTCGCCGTTCGGACGGCGATGATCGGCGTGGATGATGAGGACGAAAACGATCATTGCGACAAATCCGAGCAGGATGAAAAAGAGAATGCGGCGGCCCTTTTTGAGATCGGGCGGCGGCTGCGGGAACTCGACTGCGCGATCCCATGGGGGTGTGACGTTGCAATACGTGCAGGCAGCCACGATCGTATTGCGAAAGCCGTAGGCGAACCCGTCGGCATAATAGTACAGGCCGGACCGTACGGAACGGATCACGTTTCGAATGCTGACGACGCCGATGCTGAGGACGACGATCAAACAGACGAGCGCCGCCAGCCGGCTCCAGATGACAGCGTTGGTCTGACCACGCGTCGGGCGTTCCCGGGGGCTGACTGGGTGCAGTTGTGCGGAGAGGGCTGGCCGGAAATCGCTATTTCCGTCGGCTACATATGAGTTCCAGGCGTCGTTTAATCTCGGGCTGAGCCGCGGGTCGCCGCCGGTGACAGTCAGTTGATACGGCCCGTGCCGACCGATCTCGAAGACGAGCGGCTCAAGCGGCATTGTGCTCCATGACTCCGACCACAGATCGTAGCGCGACGGGATTTTGTCGGTGTTGCGGCGGACAAGCGCGGCAGTCCGTGAATCCTCACCCGCCAGCAGTGCGGCCAGAAACAGGGACGTCTGGTAGGCATCGCGAAAGGTCGGAACGTCGCGTTGCAGGTCGGGGTGCAACTCCACGCCGAAGTGCGAGGCAACGATGAGATTTCCGGTGGTCGCATATTCGGTTTGCCGCCAGTAATTCGCATCGAGATCGGTTGTGAAAAAGACGGCGTTGGGGAACGACTTGCGCAACGAGCGGAGGATGAGCAGTTTGTCGAACACGTCGCTGCCGACGACGCCGATGGCGGTGATCCCGTTGCCGCCCCGGTCGCGGAGTTGCTGATCCAAATTGATCAGCCGCTGCTGCAGGCGTATCAGGTAGTCTTTCTGGGATACACCTTCGGGTTCAATATCATCCCGCACGACGCGCCCCGTGGCGGCATCCTTATACGAGTTGTTGTCGCCGTCGTTTTCGCTTGGGGAGCGATCGTCGTGGTATAACTCGCCGTCGATGCCTCGCAGGTAGGACTCCGGCGTGAGATAGTTGACGTAATCCGGCTCCGCGCGGTCCTTGTGAGCATCGTCTGAGCGCGGCTTGAACACCTGGTCAAAGGTGTGCATGATTGCTTGGCCGTAACAGGTATCTCGCTCCGCCACCAACACGACGTGGTAGTCCGCGACGTCCGCATCGTCGGTCGGCCAGGCGTGCCGGAGCTGCAACTCTTGTTTGATCGCGATTGCCAAACGGGCGTCACTGCCGATGATGCGGGAGACCTCGATGCCCGAGGGGGTCGGTCCTGGGCCGCTGAAGTTATACAGTGCGGCCTCGGTATTGTGGGGATCGCTGTTCCGCGAATAGCGGAAGGGGACCGTCGCTCGCGGCGAATAGAGGCGAACCGGCCGCGCCAGATAGGGTCTCTTGGAGAAGTAGCCGCATTTCAGCGGGAGGTTGTTTTGGCAGGCGATGAAGGCATCGTCGCGTCCGGTACTTGCGAAGCAATTCGGATTGTCGCTCTCATAGGCCATTGCCAGCAGCATGTCGGAACTTGACGGTCCGAGGATGCAGACGTCGGCATGCAGTTTGTAGTCCTCGGCCTCGCGCAGTTCAGCGCCTGATGAGAAGAACTGCGCGATCGCCGCGGCAATTTGCGCAGCTCGGCTGTTCGCTGCGGCCGCAAAGTGAAAACTCGAAAGTAGAAGGGGCGGGACCGCCGACGACTGCGTCGGAGTTGCCAGGGGTGGTGTGCGAGGTGTATCGCGCAGGAGGTGATCCAGCAGTTGTGCCAACACCGCCAACGGCCGCGCACCGAGATAGCTTTCGTCCACCCAACAGACGAGGATCGGCGGTTTTGGCGCGTAGACAGTTTCGCGGCCTTGTGGTCGGCGTCCCGACTGACAGTCGCAGTCCGGGGGAATGATCGCGTCGGGCGGAATTTTGGTATCGGATTGATTGTCGATGAATACCCCTCGATCGGGGAACTCCTGATACATTTCCACCGGCACGATCACGTCCTGGGCCAGCGGAGCGTCAACGCCGGCGCCGTCTGTGATAATTGGCAGCGTCAAGGCATTGAGCCGGGCCGGGGACTTCGGCCGATAGTTACACAGCGATAGGGCAGAGACGACGGCGTACCGCATGCGCATGCGGCGTTCTCGGTCTTCCCCATATTTCCCACCGGGGACCAACACCGGCAGGACGATCAGTTCCCGCGGCGCGGTTCGGCTGCCTTGCGTCTCCCGGGGTAAGTGCTTTTGAATTTCGGGCGTATAAACCCGTTGGACCGCGTGGCGGAGATACGTGCGCATTGTTTCCAACGTGGCCGGTTCGTCGGCGTAGGACGTCTCGTAGGCGATCGCCAACGGGTCTTCCCAGAGCCGGGCGTGATAGGCTTTCAGTCCCGGCGGCGAAGGAGGGGACGGGAATCCCGGTTTGGACTTCGGCGTCGGCCGCGCGGTGTCCAGGGGCGGTTTGTAGGTGATGTAGCTGTAGATCCCCAGGATGGCGATGATCAAACTGGGCCACACGATTGGGAACGAAGGCTTATCGGACATCGGCACGACCTCACGTGACAAAGATGGCGTGAGGATCGTAACGAGCGCTGCCTGCTTCGCCGTGACGATCGCTTGGACAAGCGGGGTATCGGACCCCGATAGTATCTACCAGTCGACTATGAATTGGGGGCGGATGCAAGTTTTTTTCTGGGCAATCCGCCTGGGAAGGCTTGAGGGAAGAGGCTGTAGGCTTTAGGCTTTAGGCCGTAGACTTTAGGGTTGGCGTGCCGAAACTGTCCGGCCTTAATCGACTCACCACATCTTTTCTGCCTACTGCCCTCTGCCTACCGCCTACTTTTCGCGTATCAGCCAAACCTCCGCCACCTGGCAGCCGCGGCCGTTGCGGCCGACGCCTGGTTCGCGGGTCCAGGTGAGCGTCAATTTGCCGTCGGTGGTTGCCTCTTGGGGAATCTCGAATTCAAACAGCGGCTCGGGCATGCTCTTGTCGATCAGCGGGTGGATCTCATGTTTGCCGTCGGCGACGAGGCGGATCTTGATCCAGTTGGTGTCTCCCGCATAACAGACGCGGAGGCGATATTTCGCGTTGTTGTCCAGGTCATTGTATTGCATCGTCAGGGGCGCGTTGTGCATGGCCCCGGCATGCCGCCACCACGAGATGGGGTTGGTCGATATCAGTCCGTTGCGAACGCTCGTTCCCAGCAGCGTGGAGTCAAAATACTGCGGGTCGGTCGCAGCGCCGGGGCCACGCACGAGGTGCGGCTGCTGGGTCGGGTCGCCCAGGTCGTCGTGAAATCCGCCGGGGCCGGGGTTGGCCCAATTTACGATCTTGTCGATTTCGGCAAGCCGTTTTTGTTCATCGTCGATATTGCGAATGGTGGCGAAACGTTTTTGCAGCCAGGGGCGGTTATTCAGCGGCATGTCGATCGTATCCAGGTTGGCGCCCCGTTCGGTGGCGATCGCGCCGTGCCGCTCGACGCTCAGCTGCATGCGAATGCTCTTGTTGAGCGCGTCGCCTAATTCAAACACCTTCGCCCGCCACTCCGGCGACGGTGGGTTGTCGACCGCCTGCGTCAGAATCTTCTCGGCATTCTCCATCGCTGCCAGCGCGCCGGTTTTCTTAGCGGATCGGAGCGCCTGCATGGCTCGTTCTTCGAGTTCCGTTTCGTAGATCAACCGGCTGCGGACGTAGGCGTCGTAATAAGCGCGGTAAAGTGCTTGCTGGAACCGCCAGTTGTTCAGGACCTCCGGCGGAGCAGTTGCCGCCATGTCCTGAAACTGCGCCAAGGTTGTATAGACACCCTGATTCGTCAGTAGCGGGCCGCGCCAATTGCGCTCCAAGGCCAGCAGTCCTTGGGCGAACGTCTCTTCGTAGGCATCACCGATGAAATACCGGCTGTATTGACGGAGGATTTCGATCACCGGCGTGTCGGGGTTCCAACCGAGCATGCTCCAGACGATCTTATTGACGTCGTCGTTGCAACCTTCGGAATAGGTAATGAACCCCTGCGAGTGCCTGTACAACAGGCGGAAGATGTTCGCTTCATCGACGGGGCGGGGGTTGATTCCTTCGCGGGCAATCGTCATCGCATAGGCCAGGTCCCAATCGGGGACCGGATATTGGCAATGCCGGCTGTGCGTGATGTCGGGATAGCGGCGGATCGGATATTTCGAGGGAATCGCCGCCCGCAGTTTTTCCAGCGGCGTCCACACCTGCGGACCGAACACTATTCCCGCCAGCCAGTCGGGTTGTTCCTTGTTGACGTATTCCAGAAAGATGTCGGTCCACTCGTCGCTGAAACTCTGAGGCGACATCCACATTTCGGCGTCGGGGTGATACTTGCGCAAGCTCGCGGCCTGTTTTTCCAGTAGCGTCATCAGCGGCCGCGGATGCGTGTGTCCCGGATCGCCCCCCGGCACGAACACCGCATCGATCCGCGGCAGTTTTTTGAACACCTCGGCCCACTCCTTGAGGGCGAACTCGACTGTTTTGGGATCGGCATAGTCTTCGTCCATGGCCGGGTACCAGATCCAGACGTCCTGGTCGTACTCGTCGCAGATCCGCGACATCTCGACCATCATTTCCATTTTGGGGAGGGGAAAGTGCGGGCTTTGGTCGTCGTCGTCGGAGCGGGGCGGGATGAGTTCGATGGCGTTGTTGCCGAAGACGACCAAATCGCGAATGTATTGCTCCCACATCGGCACCGACCAGGCGTCGTAGGAATTCGTCTTGGGCCGGTAGCCGAGTTGATGGCCCCGCAGTGGGACTTTGGGGGCGGACGTGAGCTTCAAATCGTCGGCCAACGTCACTCGGCCTTGCGACATGTTCAGTTCGCGGAGCAGTCGTCCGACCGCGAAGAACAATCCCCGTTCATCGTTCCCCATGCACAACACCATCGGCGGTTTGTCATTCGCGGCGACGGAGATGCTGTACCCTTCGGCTGGCCAGTCTTTGACTTTGGCGAGCGACTGTCCGAAGTCAGTTTTGGCCAGTGCCTCTTCTGTGACGGGGACAATGATCGGCACGGTTTGGTCTTTGGCCTGGTTTTCGATCGGCCAGCGAATCTGCGTCCGTTTTTCGACCTCCTCGACGAGCATTTGGGCGGCTTTTTTCTGTCGCGGGGAGGCTTCTTTGGGAATCAAGACGACCGCTTTAGAAAGGTCCAACTCGGCGCCGCCAGCGGCATCGATGGTCAGACCGCCGAGCAGCGCGAGACCGAGGGCGAGAGCATTGAGAGAGTTTTTCATGGCGCGTGGCTTGCTGGGTACGGGGACTGAATGACGCAACATGGCCCAGCGTACATTCGCCCAAGGGACATTGCAAACTCGCCAACGTAGGCTCCGCTGTGCGGGCCGTTTGAATCGCGTGGCGAGGGTGGCCCAGCCAGCATTGGCTGGGTCGCGAAGCGACAAGATGTTTGCGCCATGTGCGTTCCACTTGACGACTGACGCACATGGCGCGGCTTCTTGTGCCTTGCGGCACCCAACCGCTGCGCGGTCGGGCCACCCCATG
>CALFYU010000191.1 GCA_937952455.1 uncultured Planctomycetaceae bacterium | reverse complement strand
TGGCTGCGGGGGCGCGAGATCGACGGTTCGTCAGAATTCGTCAAAACCGGAAGTTCCCGAACAATCCCGTTGTCCAAACCTGTTGAGAAGGTGATACAGTGTCGGGGAATTCAGCAAATCAGGGGCGAACACCACGCACACCTACACCCTGGTGCGGCACTTGGGGATGTCCACTCGATTTGCCCGCTGTTGAGGGAAGCAGGAAGGAGGAGCGGAGAGGAATGTCAGCTTCAATTGTACACGCCTCGGCGGCAATGTCAACAACCGGCCGTTGCTGGTCGTCTCCTGCGAACTTGCAATCTCACGGCACCCCTCTACATTAACGGAAGGTTGATTTCCGGCATTGTGGGGCTCATCGGGGGTTGTTCTGCGCGCGACATTTCCCTTTCCCCTCTGTCGGCGGCCGACTCACTTGAAACGCGACAAACATTTCCCTGACCGGCAAACGTTGCCCATCGCCTGGAGCGGGCGCGCAACGACGTCTTCTGGACACGTTCCCCGGGTAGACCATGATTGAAGTCCACGAGCTGGTCAAGCAATTTGTGCTGCCCGGCGGCGGCCAATTGACGGCCGTCAACGGCGTCTCGTTTTCCGTTTCCGCCGGCGAAGTCTACGGCCTGCTCGGCCCAAATGGAGCGGGAAAGACCACGACCATTCGCATGTTGCTGGGGCTGCTGCAGCCGTCGACCGGCTGGGCGTCCATTGGCGGCTATCGGTCACGGGAATTTCCCGACGAGGTGAAACGGCGCGTCGGTTTGGTCGCGGCTGGAGCAGGGGTCTATCAGTGGCTAACCGTCCGCGAAATGCTGCTGTTTTTCGCTGACGTGTACGGCGTGCCGCTGCCGCAGGCCCGTGAAGAGCTCATCCGCCTCAGCGAACTGCTCGGTTTTCGCGGATTTCTGGAGCAACGATGCGCCACGCTCAGCACGGGGCAAAAGCAACGCATCAATCTCGCCCGGGCACTCATTCATCGGCCACCCGTATTACTGCTCGATGAACCGACGTTGGGCTTAGACGTATTCGGCAGTCAGGTCGTCGTCGAGTTCTTAGAACACCTCCGCGATGAAGGCAAAGCCGTCATTCTCTGCACGCACCGCCTGCACGAAGCGGAGCGTGTGTGTGACCGCTTCGGCCTGATGCATCGCGGCGAAATCGTCAGTGAAGGGACGCTCGTCGAATTGCGCGAGCGAACCGGTTGCGAGTCACTGGTGGAGATGTTTCTAAAACTCTCAGGCAGCGGTCCGGCATTGGCGGACTCCTCACGCGGAGGCTCCGCATGACGACGCCCACGGACCGAGAAATTGCCACGCCTCCGCAGCCAACCGGAGTATTCGAACGCTGGCGGCGCTTGGGCCGTCTGACGGCCAAGGAACTGCGGGAAATCCTCCGCGACCGCCGGACGATCATCACGCTGGTTTTGATGCCCGTCCTAGTCTATCCCCTGTTGAGCATCGCTTTTCAGCAATTCTTCCTGGCCCGCGCCGGCGATTTTCAACAGGCCAAGTATATCATCGGCTTGGACAGCGAAGAACAATTCAAGCTGATGCAGGAATACGTTTCCCGTTTCGCGCCGGAGGATCTCCCCGACGACAGCGCCGACGATCAGCCATCCGATGATCCGGCGATGCGGCCGTCGGACAAGCCGGAATTGTCGTTTCTGCTCGCGCCCGATCTGCGGGACGCGATCCTCCGCGGCGACCTCGATTTGGGGGTGGTTTTCGAGATCGATTCTGAACACGGCATCAACCCCGAATTCGACTTAGCCGCGCGATGCCAACTGATCTACAATAGCGGGTCGTCGAACGGCTACAACGCGGCCCAGTACATTCAACATGCCATCGAAGTCGCCAACGAAGCGTTTCTGACGCAGCGTTTGGAGCGATTAGGCATCCAGCAGCGGCCTGTGCCCGTCCATACGCAAATCGAGGAACTGGAGCAATACGAAGGGGTCGCCGCCGTTTCCTTAACCAGCGTAATTCCGCTGATTTTGATTCTGATGACCATCACCGGCGCCGTCTATCCGGCGATCGACCTCACGGCCGGCGAGCGTGAACGGGGCACGTTAGAAATCCTGATCGCCGCCCCCATTCCCCGCCTGGGGCTATTGATCGCCAAATATGTCGCCGTGTTGACGGTCGCCATGCTGACCGCCTCGGTCAACCTGTTGATGATGGCGGTCACGGTCGGCGTCAGCGGACTGGGAGAACGTCTGCTCGGCGATGGGGGGTTGACGCCGCTGATGATGGTGCAAGTGTTCTGCTTGTTAATATTGTTCGCCATGTTCTTTTCGGCGGTGCTGCTCACGCTGACCAGCTTCGCTCGCAGTTTCAAGGAAGCCCAGGCCTACTTGATACCGCTGATGCTGCTCTCATTGGCCCCCGGGGTGATGAGCTTGATGCCGGGATTGAAGCTCACCGGGACGCTCGCTGTGGTGCCGCTGGTAAACATCGTCTTACTGGGCCGCGACTTGATGCAATCGGAAGTCGAATTGACCAGCCTCGTGGTGGTCGTCGTTTCCACGAGCATCTATTCGCTGGTAGCGATTGCCATCGCCGGAAAAATCTTCGGGGCCGAAGGGGTGCTCTACAGCACCCAGGGGAGTTGGTCCGATTTTCTCCGCCGCCCCGACCAGCCGGCCGACGCACCGTCGCTGACCAACGCCATGTTCTGCCTGGCCTGCCTGTTCCCGGCGTATTTCATCATTAGCAGTCTCACCGCCCGCGCCGAGCACTTGGCGATTACAACCCGCGTATTATTGTCCGCCACGGCGACCGGCCTGCTCTTCGGATTATTTCCGTTGATTGCGGCCTATTTGGGGCGAGTGCGACTGGTCCCGGGATTCGCGCTGTCGCGGCCGCGAATTGTGGCACTCGTGGGCGGGGCGCTGCTGGGACTGTCGCTGTGGCCGTTCGCGCACGAATTCACGCTGATGACCAAATCGTTCCAGTTGGATGACCGCTTCCAGGAGACCGCCGAACGGATTATTGAGCAGGTGCGGTCCATTCCTCCCATGCTGCTCATTTTGGCCTATGCGGTGATCCCGGCGACCTTTGAAGAGTTTTGTTTTCGCGGCTATCTATTTAATGCCATTCGGTCCCGCACCACGAATGTGCAGACCATTTTGGCGACGGCGATCATATTCGGCGTGTTTCACTTCATCACGCAAGGGGCGCTCTCGATGGAACGCCTCGCCAATAGCACGGTGCTGGGAGTTATCTTGGGATGGATGCGCTACAAGACCGGCAGCATTTGGCCCGGCATCGTTCTGCATACTTGCCACAACGGTTTTCTGTTAATCATGGCGCACTATGCCCGCGAACTGGAGGCCCGCTTTCCGCAGCTTAAGGACCGCGAGCATCTCCCCGCCTCCTGGCTTGCCGGGGCGGGTGTCGTGGCGCTGGTCGGGTTTGCGCTGGTGCAACTTGCGCCGGATCGGTCGGCCGAAACAGCGCCAGACACGTCACGATGAGAGGATGCGGCGCACGTCCGTTTCGTCGACGTCCGAAAAGACCTGCACCTCTCCCAACCGCGTGGGCAACACGAATCGCAGTTGTCCGGCGACGGTTTTTTTGTCGAGTTTCATCCGAGCAATCACGTCGTCGGGCTTTAAAACGCACCCCTCGGGGAGCCGCGTAGGAAGTCCCACGGCGGACGTCAATTCAATCTGCCGCGCAACCAGCGTGCCATCGACCAACCCGCGGCGTTCGGCCAATTTCGCGGCGTCGACCATGCCGATGGCGACCGCTTCGCCGTGCGTCAGTTCGCCGTAGCCGCACAGAGCTTCGTAGGCGTGTGCGAATGTGTGCCCGTAATTCAGCACCGCCCGCAGCCCGGTCCGCTCAAATTCATCGGCCGCGACCACCTGCGCCTTGAGTTCACAGCTGCGAGCGATCACATGCCGCAGCACGTCCGGCGACCGCTGATTCAGACCGTCGACATTTTGTTCCAGATACGTGAAAAACGCGTCGTCCAGGATCACGCCGTATTTGATCACCTCCGCCAACCCGCTGCGGTAATCACGATCGGGCAGCGTGTCCAGCAGCGAGGTATCGATAAACACCCCCAACGGCTGATGAAAGGCACCGATCAAATTCTTGCCGCGCGGGTGGTTGATGCCGACTTTGCCGCCGACGGAACTGTCGACCTGTGCCAGCAGTGTCGTCGGGATCTGAATGAACGGCACCCCGCGGGTATACGTAGCCGCCACAAAACCGGCCAAGTCGCCCACGACGCCGCCGCCCACGGCGATCACCACCGTCTGCCGTCCGGCTTCGATTTCGACGAGTTGATCGTATAACTTCGACGTCGCATCCAACGATTTCGACGGCTCCCCGGCGGCGACCACCGCCGTGTGGGTTTCCCAGCCGGCCGCCTGCAGGCTCTGCTGCACAGCTTCGGCGTGCGGATGGCGCACGTTGGCATCGGTCACAAGAAATGCCTGCCGGGCGGTGATTCCACTCGCCTTGGCCCAACGTGCCACCGATTGGGCACAGGTCGCCAGCTGGTTGCTGGCGATGTCGATATCGTAACTACGCGGCCCGAGGTCGACGCGGACCGTCTGTGATTCGGTATTTGAGTTCACCCAGGTATCACTCCCCCGCCAGCGAACGGCGAGTCCGGCAAGACAGTCCAGGACGCGCCGGCAGCGGCACACGGCGGGTTAGTTGTCGTTGTCCTTCTTGTCTTCCGGATTTTTCTCGTCATCCTTTTTTTCTTCGGGCTTCTTTTCCTCTTTTTTCTCCTCTTTCTTTTCGTCCTTCTTCTCTTCCGGTTTCGCTTCGCCTTCTTTGGCTTCCTCTTTCTTCTCTTCGACTTTCGTCACCAGTTCGACGCCCCGGTTGATTTTGACATCCGGCAACGCAGCTTGCAGCGCGTCGGCTCCCGCGTCGGTGACCTTGGTTTGCCACAGATAAAGCTTCTTGAGCTTTTTCATCCCCTTGAGGTTTTCCAGGCCCGCATCGGTGACCGCTGTGCCGTACAGGTTCAGGTATTCCAAATTCACCAAGCCCTTGAGGTGCGACAATCCGGCGTCGGTGACGGCCGTTTTCTCCAGATGCAGCCGCGTCAGGCCGGTCAGTGTCGAGAGTTGCTTGAGGCCGGCGTCGGTGATTTTCGTGCCCCGCAGATTCAGATGCACCAGTTTCTGCACATTCGGCAGCGGCGCGAGCGATTCATCGGTCGCCTTTTCGCCGAGAAGGTGATAGGCAACTTCCAGACGATCATCGTCCTGGGCCAACTCCATGACATGTCCGCCC
>CALFYU010000190.1 GCA_937952455.1 uncultured Planctomycetaceae bacterium | reverse complement strand
ATGGTCGAAAGCCCTGCAACGCTGCGCACTGTCCGACTGTCGCTCGCCCCCGATCATCCCGGCCCGATCACCGCCGAGCAGCTGCCGGACCATCGGAAGGTGTACCTGGACTACGAGGGCGAAGTCAGCGGCGGCCGCGGGGCAGTGGTTCGTTGGGATCGCGGGGAGTACGAACTGGTGGCGGAGACGCCCCAGCGGATCGAGGTCCGGCTGTGGGGTGAGCGGCTTTTCGGGAAGGCGGTGTTGGAGCGGTTGAGTGGGAGCGCGGTGTGGGGGTTTGAGTTTTCTGAAACCTGACCGACGCTTACGAAATACTCAATTGGCGTTATCTTCCTCAAAAGTCGCCAGTTGCAGGTTCGATTCGTCGAGTTCCCCGGCCCGACGAAGGACCGCCATCTTCTGTGCTTTGAACTCGGTTTCGGTCAATGCACCGGAGTCGTAGGCCGCCTTGAGGTGAGTCAATTGTTCTCCGGCGGAGGGGAGAACCGTCGTTTTCTCGCCGATCGTTAGGGAGACACAACCGGCGACAAAAACCGTCAGCAACAAAGCGCACAGAAGCACGTAGCGCATCGATGGACTCCGCGGCATTGAGCGAATTGGAAATGTCCGGATGGGGGAGAGAGGCGGGAATCTAGCGGGTTGCCCGCGACGGGTCAAGATAGTGTTGGGAAAGGCCGCGCTTATCTCAAAGGTGCGGTGGCCTGGTAGCCGGTTAACGACTCTGCCGTTGCACGTCTAATGAGCACTTGACCTACGCCGGTTGTCACGAGGCATCCGTCTCGGCGGACTTCACCTGCAGATACGTCTTTTGCCAATAGTAAAACGTCACCGGTGTTACGAAAAAGAGAAACACAAACGCCAGCCCCCAGATCAGCTTGTCATATCGACCCGGAAAACAGTCGTCGGGCAAGAGCATCAAGGTGATGAACCGCCGAAACCATTCGTAGAAGAATATTGCCAACACCGCCAGCAGTAAGATTAGATCCATGAGCGGAAGTCCTCATGCAATTTTGCTCTTCGTGAACCTGGAGCGATGGTGTCGCTCAACGGTACGCTCAATTTACCGCAGTCCGCTCGGAGTGTCACGATGAATACACTGACGTCAGCGATAGGCTGTCCCTAGTGGCGTTCTGATTCGGTGCGAGCTAATACTCCCCGATCACCTCGCCGCCCTGGATCGTGCTCAGGTGTTCGTACAGCGTCTGGTCGATGCTTTCGCCAATGAAGCGGACGGCGCCGTCGGCTAAGCAGAAATGGGCACCGCCGGTGTGTGAGCTGGAAAAGCCAAACCATGTCGCTTTGGGGTCGTTGATCGGCACATGGTAAATCGACACGGCGTTGGGGCGAAATTGGGTGTAGCGAATGATCGAGGTGGGATCGATGTAGATTGAACGGTCGGTATTAAACGATCCAGCGATGTTGCGCATCCAGTTGGGGGCGGGATTCACGGCATAGGCGGCGGTCACCGGCAGATTGTTTCGCGTCTCGTTAGTGACCTCGCCGAATGTGATCGTATTGCTCGTTCCGTCGGTGATATCCCGCAATTGGATCTTCGTACTGGGGCCGAACATCCCCAGTACGGACGGCGGTTTCTTGGCATAGCTCGATGGAAAATATTCCGGCTGCCAAATGGTTTGGTGCTGCAGGCCGCCGCTGGGAGCATAGTTGGACTTCGCGTATCCATCACGCTGATTGTTGATATTTCCATATCCGGTCTGAGGCGGTCCGGGGTCGCTGGGGCAGGTGTACATCGACATCAAACGGTCCTCCGCATCGCCCGGTTTGATGGGAAAACTGTCGCTGGCGCGATCATAGGGAGTGTCGCTGGCGACCGTGGCGTCGTGGAGGGCCTGTTGTTCGATATAGGGCAAAATCAACGCGCCCCAGGCCCAGGCCTTATTATTGGGACGTTGGGCGCCATCACCGATACTGATCCAGCCCGGCGGAAAGACGCGATTGACGTCGTGATAGTTGTGCAGTGCCAAGCCGATTTGCTTTAGGTTGTTTTTACAATGCACCCGCCGCGCCGCCTCGCGCGCCTGTTGAACCGCCGGGAGCAGCAGCGCGATCAAGATTGCGATGATGGCGATGACCACCAAAAGTTCAATCAGCGTAAATCCGCGTGCGTTCGGACGGTTGCTGCGCATCGAGGTCGCCTTTCCTCGTTGGTGAATTGAGCCGCTTTGATGAAGGGCTGCATTGTACCGCCCTTTTTCCCGCTCCGCCAAACGAATTTGCGCGCGATTGTGGCGTCGTGGAGTGGGTGGGTACCCTCGTGCGCCGCGCAATCGTCGTGGCTCTTTGCGCGACCCACCTGCAAAGCCGGGGGCTGACGGGCGCGTTATCCTTCGGCGACGTTGACGTAGACTTTGAGCGCCGTTTGCTCTTCAACCAGCAGGCGCATCATTTCGGCGTAGCTTTCCAGGCCATCGACCGGGTTCGTGAGGATGCGTTCGGTGATGCCGGGGTAGGTCACCTCGCCCAGGGCCAGATCGGCGATGCCGGATTCGAAGTGGCGGTAGTTGGCATTCACCGAACCCAGGAGCAGCTTGTTGCCCAACACCCAGTTGAGATTCACGTGGTCGGAGGGGATTTCGATTTTTCGCTGTCCGCCGGTGATGCTGGTCCAGACGATCGCCCCGTTGTGTCCCAGGACTTCCATCGCCTCGAACGCGACTTGGCTGCTGCCGGTGGCTTCGATGATCAAGTCCGGTTTGCCGACGCGCTGCACCAACTCCTTGAGCGACGTTTCGCGAGTGCTGATGTACGTTGAACCGTAGCTTTCGGCGATTTCGGCTTTGAGGCAGGGCTGGGCGGTGCGGGCGATCGTGTAGACCTCCATCCCCCGCAGGCGCAGGATCAGCGTCGCCAGCAAGCCGATCTGGCCCGCCCCGGTGACAAAGGCCCGTTCGGGCTTCCAGACCTGCAATCGTTTTTGGGCCTCAAAGGCCTGTTCGACCGCCTTGGCGGCGCAGCTCATCGGTTCGGCCAGCACGTGCAGGTGCTTTAATCCCACCGGCACGCGGACGATGAATTCGGCGTCGTCGACGAAGTATTCGGTCAGGTACCCGTGCAGCAGGTTGATACCCCGCTCGTAATAGACTTCTTCGCTGGTGATGTCGCTACGGCCGATTTGATCGAAGATCGATCCCCCCGGTCGACGCACGGTGCAGGTCACGTAATCACCCGGTTGGACGTGCGTGACCGCGTGGCCGACCTCTTCAACGACGCCGAACGATTCGTGCCCCAACACCAAAAAATCAAATCCCGGCGGAGCGGCGCCGTAGAGGGCGTCGTTGATTTCGCGGTCCGTGGCATCGACGCCGACTTTCAGGACGCGGACCAGAACTCCCCGGCCGTCAGGGACATCATCAACACGGGGCATCGGCAGATCAGCCATGTGAACACTATTCGGCTGACCGGGACGTACGGCTATGGCTTTCATTGATTTACCAGTAGGCAGAGGGCAGTAGGCAGTAGGCAGAAACATTGCGGGCGGCAGACAGCTTGCGTTTTACTACCTACCGCCTACTGCCTACTAGAGAGTCCATCCCGTGCGGTATTCGCGTTGGATGAATTGATCGGCTTCGGGGGCGTTGGTGGCTTTGAGGGTTTCGGGATCCCACTGCAGTTCCTTGCCGTCGATGCGGTAGGAGACGTTGCCCAACAGGACCGCTTCGGCCAACGCGCCGGAGTAGTCGAAGTTGCAAGTGGTGGGACCGCCGGTTTTGACTGCCTCGACGAATTCTTTGTGATGGCCGATCGAATTGGGGATCGTTTCGGGGACCGGTTCCGCCTCCTTCCCGCTGTCGAGAAAGACCTTGCGCGAGCCGTAGTCGGCCAACACGCGGCCGGCTTCCCCTTCGAACAGCACGGCCGATTTCTTTTGGTAGACTTCGGCCCCTTCGGGCATCCAGCCGCCGTGATACCAGGTCAGGTGCACCGGCGGCTGTTCGCCGCGGGCGGGGAATTGGTAGTCGACCTGCATTTTGTGCGGGATCATGTTGTCCCCCTCGTGCGCCTTTTCTCCCTTAGCGACGACAGTGGTCGGATACTTCAAATCGAGCGCCCAGAACGGCAGGTCCATGTAGTGGCAGCCGAAGTCGGCCAGCCAGCCGCCGCCGAAATCCCACCAATACCGCCAGTTGTAATGGAAGTGCGTCGGATCGTAGGGGCGATAGGGGGCCGGTCCGATCCACAGGTCGTAGTTGATGCCCGGCGGGACTTCGGCTTCCTTGACACGCTTGCCGACGATGGTTTCACCGTTCCCCAGCCAGACGTGCACGCGTTTCACTTCGCCGATCGTACCCGCTTTGACGATCTCGACCACGCGGCGGTAATTGTCGCCGGCGTGAATCTGTGAGCCCATCTGTGTGACGTTCTTGTGCTCCGCGGTCAGATTTCGCAGGACACGGCATTCGTGCACCGAATGGGCCAGCGGTTTTTCGCAGTAGACGGCGAGTCCTTGTCGCAACCCCTCCGCGGCGGGTATGGCGTGTGTGTGGTCAGGGGTGCCGACGATCAGGATGTCCAAATCGCTGCGCTGGAGCAGATCGCGAAAGTCCTCATATTTTTCCGCATTGGGATAGGCCTTGGACGTCTCTTCCAGCCGGTTGGCGTCGATGTCGGCCATGGCGACGATATCAACGCCCGCTTTGGCGATGCCGTCGATGTTGGCTCGGGCACGGGCGTAGCTTCCCACGGCCCCGGCGCGTAGCCGTTCATTGGCGCTGCGGGGGCCCGCCGTGGCCGTTGGCAGAGTCACCGGCAGGGCGACCGTACTTGCGGCGGTAAGGGCAGCGGCCTGTTTGAGAAAACGGCGTCGGCTTTGCGGGTCGTCGGTGAATTCACTGCTCATCGCGAGGCTCCTGGTCACGGATTAAGGCGGCACGTGGTTCATTAACGCGAATTCGCGTGTTCGAATCAAGCCTCACGCGTTCCGCCCCCCACCCCCCAGCGGACTGGGGAGTGGGGCCGCATTCGCCCCTCTCCCTCCGGGAG
>CALFYU010000189.1 GCA_937952455.1 uncultured Planctomycetaceae bacterium | reverse complement strand
AGATACTCGCCGCGATGATGGCGGTGCGTCGCCCGGGGATTATCGTCGGGCCGCTCCTTCAGGACGAGCGTCGTTGGATAAGCGGGCAGTGTCGCCCGCAGTTCTTCAATCGGCTTCCGCGCTTCGGCCAATTCCGGCGCAACCGACAGATAATACCGTTGGATTTGCGCGCGCTGTTGATCGGTCCACGTCGCCGCATCACCGGCCAGCAATGCCTCCGTCTCCGCCGTCATCTCTTTGGCCGTCGCGTGTTCATCCGCCGAGCCGGCCGACAAACGAAAACGCCCTAAACTCGCGGCAAAGTGCCGTTCGAACAACATCTCAATCCGCAGTTCACACGGCTCGGTGATCGGTTCGGCGAGGTTCAACACCAATTGATGCGGCTCCCCTTCCCGCTGCGCCGTCGACCAGCCGGTGGAACCTTCGCCGTCGATCACATTCTCGGCGTTCGCATTGCCGCTGCCGATCGCGATTTTGCCGTAACTTTTCGAGGGAGCGACGAATTTCAACGGGACTCCGTCGCGCATCGCCGTCAGTTCACTGAGGAAAAAGTCTCCCTTGCGTCCCTCATAATAACACCTCCCCGGCCCGCCGGCGGGAAGCCGGTCATCGGGCAAGGCCTCCAGCCGCAGCGCCGTGATCGGCGTCGCCGCTTCGTCGATCACGAACGTCAATTGAAACAGATCGCGCTTGGTAATATCGCCCGTTGAAAAGACCGATCCGTCATCCAGCACTTCCAGCCGCGGCAAGTTCGTCTGCATTTCGGTGGGCCGCAGGACCGCCCAGTCCACCGCACTCTTCTGAGCAGCGTCCAACCACTCCCGATATTTCGCCTCGAAATTCTTCCGCCGGCGCTCCTCGATCGGCCCTTCTCCCTCCAGCGGCGGAAACTGTGCGGGCAATTCCTTTTCCAAATGCGCGATTTGCGCTTCGATCTGTTCGCGGCGCGATTGCACGTCCGGTGATTTCAGTAACAAGTCCGGTTCATCGGCATTGTTCAAAAGCGCCATGAACCGATAATAGTCGGTGTGCGTGATCGGGTCGTATTTATGCGTGTGGCACTGGGCGCAACCTGTCGTCAGCCCCAGCCAGACCGTCCCCGTCGTCGCCACGCGATCCACCATGGCATAGAACCGGTACTCCAACGGGTCGATGCCCCCTTCTTCGTTGAGCATCGTGTTGCGGTGAAAGCCCGTGGCAATGATCTGATCGTCGGTCGCACCCGGCAGCATGTCGCCGGCGAGTTGTTCGATCGTAAATTGGTCAAACGGCATGTCGGCATTGAGCGCCCGAATCACCCAGTCGCGATAGGGCCACACCGACCGTTCCCGGTCTTTCTCGTAACCGTTCGTATCGGCGTACCGCGCCAGATCGAGCCAATCCCGCGCCCAACGTTCGCCGTAATGCGGCGACGCCAACAACCGGTCGACGACTTTCTCGTACGCCTCGGGATCGTCACTGTGCGCGAACTCATCCGCCTCCTCAGGCGTCGGTGGCAGACCGGTCAGATCCAAAAAGACGCGGCGAATCAGCGCGTAACGGTCCGCCTTGGGCGACGGTTTTAGCCCCTCCGCGTCCAGCCGCGCCATTACAAAATGATCGATCGCATTCCGCGGCCAATCCCTGTCGGAAACCGCCGGCAGCGGCGGCTTGACGGGGGGCACCAATCCCCAATGCGCCTCGTCCTTCGCCCCCTCGTTGATCCAACGGCGAAAGAGCGCTTTCTGTTCGTCCGTCAGCGAGTCATTTGCATCCGGCGGCGGCATCCGCAGAGCGTCATCGTCGGATTCAATCCGCGCGATCAGTTCACTCTCGTCCGCTTTACCGGGAACGATTGCCCCGTATTCCAGCGCCACCTGCCGGTCGTCAAACCGCAGATCCGCCTCGCGATGTTCCTCATCCGGACCATGGCAGGCATAACACTTCGCCGCAAAGATCGGTCGAATGTCGCGGTTGTAATCAATCGGCTGCTCCGCCGCTTGCACCGCTGACATCCCGGCCCACAGCGCCGCCACGATTCCACAACCACAAAATAATCTCTTGCCGAGAACTCGCACCAACATATTCTTACCACGCACCGAGCGACCGCTTTCTTACGCAAATACATCAGGGCAGACGGCCCGAAAACAGGCATTTGCCGACACCCTCATTGTACGAAATCCGGCCTCCCCTGCCGATGGCCAGCGGCGCATTTCTCCCACCGAAAACCACCGCGTTTCGATCCACGAACGTAACCGGCGGGCAGACGCCCACCGCTCGCCGCTTCGGGTCGGAAATCACACCAACTCGCGGATCGGCTTGCCCGTGCCGACGATGCTCACCGGCCGCCCGGCGGAATCCTCGAAGTGCGTCCCCAGCGGTATGCCCATCGACTTGTAGATCGTCGCCAAGACATCCAGCGGAATAACTTGCCGCTCCCGCACGCCGCCGCCATGTTTTTCGCTGGCGCCAACAACCTGCCCGCCGGCCAAGCCGCCGCCCCCCAATAAGACGGTAAAGCAATTCGACCAATGGTCGCGGCCGGCGTGCCCGTTGATCAGCGGGGTGCGGCCGAATTCTCCCGCGCAGTAAATCAGCACGTCTCCCAACATGCCCCGCTCATCAAGATCCTCAACCAACGTGCCGATCGCCCGATCCAAGGGCGGCAAATGTTCCTCCAGCCCCGGCTCGATGTTGTCGTGGTGATCCCAATAACCGGTGTTGATCGTCACGCAACGGCTGCCCGCTTCCACCAGCCGCCGCGCCAACAGCGCGCTCTGGCCGTATTGATGACGCCCGTACCGGTCCCGCAGCTCCACCGGTTCCTTACTCAGATCAAACGCCTGCCGCACGCGGTCCCCCGACACCATCTCCAGCGCCTGCGCCTTAAACGTGTCCAGCCCTTCTAAGACCCCGGAACTATCGATATCGCGGCGCAGCGTGTCGAACGTCGTCAACAGCTTCTTGCGAGACTCGATGCTCTTCAATTCCAACCCATCCGGCAGAGCCAGATTGGGAACCTTGAAATCCTTGGCGTTCGGGTCGGCGCCGACCTCAAATGGATTGTACGCTTTCCCCAAATAGACAGCCCCCTGATATCCGAAGGCCTCGGATTTTGGCACGGTCACATACCCCGGCAGTTGGGGCGTTCGCGACGGGCAGGTCCGGGCAATGACCGAACCAAACGACGGATGCTGTGCCGCATTCCGCGCCAGCGTCGGTCCGAAATAACCCGTTTGCATCCAGTGCGCCGAGGGCGCGTGAATACCATTCTCATGATGGACCGAGCGGACCAGCGACAGCCGGTCCATCACCTTCGCATGCTGCACGAATCGCTCGCAAACCGAGATCCCCGGAGCCGAGGTGGCGATCGGACGATACATCCCGCGATACTCCGCCGGCGCGTCCGGTTTCATATCGTAGGTGTCCTGTTGGCTCATCCCACCGTGGGTCCAGAACACAATCAACGACTTCCCGGAATCGCCGCCCCCCTCTTCAACGGCCCGGGCCTGTGAGCGAAACAGGTCCGACAGGCCCAGCCCCAATAGCGGCGCACCGATCTGCAGAAACGTGCGGCGGCGTATTCCATCGCAACAGCGATAGGGCGTACCCAACACTTTCAGCATCGCATCTATCCCGCGTTATGGGAGCCTAATGATTGAACATGAACTCGCCGGTCGCCAATAGCGACCACAACAGCGAACGATACGCCTCTGCCCGATCATCCGCCGCCTCCAAGAATTGGACAGCGACCGCCATCTCTTCCTCGGTGGGGGGCCGTGCGAATGTGCGCAGAAAGATTTCCAGTACGTTTTCTTTCGGGGAGGTTTCTCCCGCAGACAGTTGCGCGGCAAACCCCGATTTCTCCGTCAGTTTCCGCTGAATCTCGGCCGAATTGACGATCTCGAGCGCCTGCGCCAGCGCCGGTTCGTCGGAGCGTTCACACTCGCACGAAGAGGTCCGCGCCGGACGGCCGAAGACATCCAGAAAATTCAGCGGCACATTCTCATCCGGCAACTCAATCGCCCGCGTCCCCGCCGGAAACTGTCCCGGACCGCCGCTGAACGTGGTCGGCACGTCTAATACCTGACTCATGCCATCCAATAAGACCTCCGCAGTTAGTCGCTTCGGATAAAACCTCGCGAAATTCTGCTTGTCGCTGCGATTCCCGTCCAACGGCACGGAACTCATCCGATAGGCGCGGGAGGCGGTGATCGTGCGGATCAATTGTTTGACGTCGTACCCGCTCTCCACAAACCC
>CALFYU010000188.1 GCA_937952455.1 uncultured Planctomycetaceae bacterium | reverse complement strand
GTACGCCGGCTGTTGTTGTTGGTAGCTGGCGGCGTTAGCCTCCGTACCGCTGGACAGTTCGTCCGCGCAGCAGCAATTGGCCGCGGCCCCGAGAGAGAGCGGGGCCAATATCGCAGCAACAAATAATCCGCGTCGCATTCCATCGTCCTTGACTGGCGCGCACTTCTTTAATGTCGACGAACGGCCGGAGCGGGCAAACGTTCGGCCATCTCAAATCTCAATCGTACAGCGAACGGACAGATTTCAGTCCACAGGCCCGCAACGCGACGACCAGCGGAGTTCTTGGCCAAAAACGCTGAATCTGGGTGATGGAATCGTCCTGTGATTCCTTGCTGTTATTCGGCGGAATGACTGCAAGCGGTTGAGGGGGCCTGGGCACAAGTGGCCGAGTGGCGGTCATTGCCGGTGGCGCAGAACGCACAGTTTACCTAACCGGTTTGTGCGCGCCGCGCCTAAGAGCTTGATTTAGAATTGCGCAGTTGCCGGAACCGTCGGCGCGTCGACGAATATCCGCTGCCACAATTCCAGGCACAATAGCGACCACAGGCGATAGCTGTGATCCCATTGGCCGTTGAGATGTTCGCTCACCAACCGTTCGACCGCTTCGGGGCGGAAATAGCCGCGGGAAAGTGCCGAGCCATCCAGAAGCGTTTCCTGTAGCATCGGTTTCAATTCGTTTCGAAACCAATGATCCAACGGCACGCCGAAGCCCATCTTGGGACGCGATTGAATCGATGCCGGCAGCAGGTCACCGAAGGTTTCGATGAGAATCCGCTTCCCCTGCCGGCCACGAAGTTTGGCTTGCAACGGCAACCGGGCGGCAAACTCGGCGACGTGGTGATCCAAAAACGGGCTGCGGCATTCCAGCCCATAGGTCATGCTGGCGATGTCGACCTTGGTAAGGATATCCCCCGGCAAATAGGTCAGTACGTCCGCACAGGTCGTCTGCGTCACGAAGTCACGATTGGGGCACGCTTGGTAAGCCTCCAGCAACGGCGCAGCTGCGTCGGCGTCTCCCAAGGTTGCGCGAAAATCGTCGCTCCACAGCCCCGCCAGACGTTGTTCGTCGAAGATGCTGATCCATTTCAAATAACGACGTTCGCGCGGCTCGCCCAGGGCTGCCAAAAGACGTTTCAAACGCCGCCGCCGCGATTTCTGCCGGACCGATGCCGGCAGGTGCTGCCACAATCGCAACGTGGCCATCTTCTGCAGCGGACGCGGCAGACCGTCGAACCACTCGGCAATGTGGACCGCCTTGTAGCGGTCATATCCGGCGAACAATTCGTCACCGCCGTCCCCCGACAACGAGACCGTAACGTTCTTGCGGGTCATTTCCGAAAGGTACATCGTGGGGATGGCGGAACTGTCGGAGAAGGGTTCGTCGTACTGCCAAATCAGCCGCGGCAGAATCTGCAGCGCATCGGGCGTGACGACCGCTTCGTGATGTTCGGTGCCGAGATGCTCAGCTGCTTCGCGGGCATAGGTTCGTTCGTCGAACGCGGCCACGGGAAACCCGATCGAAAACGTCTGCACGGGCCGCTGCGAGAGTCGTTGCATCAATCCGACGATGATTGTGGAATCGACGCCGCCGGAGAGAAACGCACCGAGCGGGACGTCGCTCCGCATCCTTAGTCGCACCGCTTCGGTGAGCAACGTGCGGAGTTGTTCACGGACCTCTTGGGCGGGCGGATTGTCTGGTTTGCTGAAATTCAGCCCCGCAACTTGCATTTCACCGGCGTCGTACCCCGGCTCCCAATAGCGGCGGATCGTCAATTCGCCGTCGCGGTAAAGCGCCGTATGCCCCGGCAGAAGTTTGTGAAAACCAGCGAGCATGCACCGCGGCGCCGGGACATATTGATAGGTCAAATACTCATAGAGCGCCACGGGATCGATTTCGCGGGGGAGTCCGGGAACCTGCAGCAGACTTTTCAGTTCGCTGGCAAATAACAAACGGCCCGGCTCCTGGCGATAGACCAGCGGCTTTTGGCCGAGCCGGTCGCGGGCGAGTAGCAGTTGCTTGTTACGGTCGTCCCAAATGGCAAAGGCGAACATCCCACGGAGATGCAGGACGCAATCCGGTCCGTACTCCTCATAGAGATGCACGATGGCTTCGGTATCGCTCGATGTGCGAAACGTGTGGCCCCGCTTTTCGAGATCGGCTTGCAGTTCGCGATAGTTATAGATCTCGCCGTTGAAGGCGATCCAGACCGTGCCGTCTTCGTTGCTTAGCGGCTGGTGCCCGCCGCCCAGGTCGATAATCGACAGCCGACGATGTCCCAGCGCCGCCCCAGGCGGCGAACCCCCGGGCGCATCTTCCTGGTCCGTGGAACGGTAATAGCCGCAATCGTCCGGTCCGCGATGGGCGAGCACGGTCGTCATCGGCTCCAGAACACTCATGTCCAGCGGCGGTTGACCCGCGTTCCAGGCAACTCCGGTAATTCCGCACATGGGGTGATTCGATTCTTAGGTTGAAGAGTTGCCGTTTCTTGAGCGTTCGAGTTGTCTGCGGGTCAAAATGTGATGCGCGGGTCTCCCGCCCCCAGTTGTGCGCTGGCCACGCGACCCCGCACAGTAGGCTTGAGGCGTGAGGGAACAGGCTTGAGGACGGATATGAACACCAAACTCGCGCACTAAAATTTTTCTGCCTACTGCCTTCTGCCTACCGCCTACTCCTTCTGGCCACCGGCCACTCTGCTTCCCTTATTCATTCTTACTGCACAGAAAGGTGCGTTGCGACGCACCCGACACAGGCTTCACGTCAATCGGACAGGACTTCTCGATAGAGCTTCACGTATGCGGCGACCATCGCGTCGATGCTGAACTGCTCGCGGATGCGGGCGATGGCGGCTTGGCCGAATTCGGTTCGTTTTTCGACGTCTTTCAATAAGATGTCGGTATACTTCGCCCGTCCCACGTTATCCTCGACCGGCACCAAATATCCGGTCTTTTGCGGCACGACCAATTCGCGGTTCGGCGGAATGTCGCTGGCCACAACCGGCAGTCCAACGGCCATCGCCTCCATAATACTGTTGGACAGTCCCTCAAAATCGCTGGCCAGCCAAAATACCTCGATTGCCGGGAAATAGCGTGACGGCTGGGGTTGATGCCCCAAAAAGTGTATACGGTCGGAGTTCTGCGTTTCGCGGGAAAATGTTTCCAGCGCTGGCCGTTCCGGACCGTCGCCGATGACCAGGCAATGAATGTCCGGCTGCAGATTGCTGATCAGTTCCACCGTCCAGAGTAAGTCCCGTACGCGCTTTTGCTTGGCGAGCCGTCCGACATATCCCACGACCCGCGCCGCCGTGGGGAGTCCAAGCTCTTCGAACAATTCCGCCCGAGTGACCTCGGCTGGGGGAGGAAGAGCGATCCCATTGTGAACCACACGCAGCCGGCGGTCGGGGAAGCCTTGGCGGCGGTAGAAATCAGCGACGCTATGGGAGTTGCCGACGAGCAGATCGGTTCGGGAAATCAACCGCCGGTCCAGCCACAGTTGCCAGCGCGACTTCCAGGTGTCGACGCAGCGTTCCGAGACGATGACCTTGGGCGGATCGCGGCGGTCAATTGCCATCCGGCCGTAGGCGTTGGCGGCGAACAGCCAGGAATGCAGAATGTCCGGTCGCCAGGCACGGATCAATTGCCGCAGACGCCGCAGCGTGAATGGATCGAATTTGAGCCGTTTTCCCAAAACGGTCACGTCGATGCCGGCGTCGGTGAGAGCTTCCGCATACGGCCCGCCGCGGGTGAGGGCGACTACGCGGACGTCAAATTCATCAGCCGGCAGGCCGGTCGCCAACAAGGTCAATTGTTTCTCGGCACCGGAGCGGTCTAATGTGGGAATCAGCAGTAGCAGTTTTGTTTTCAAAACGGGATTCGGCCAAAGGTCTTGTAATCGATCGGGGCGTCGTCATAATTCGCCGTAGGCGGCGGCAGGCCGTTGATATGTCGCCCGGCAAGATTGGTCAAGGTCATGTGCGTCGGCGCAGAGTACCGACGAAAGGCATTTGACCGAGTGACCGAGAGTCATTTCATTTCATAAAGCAAAAACCGCTGATGCTCAAGCGCGAGGGACCGAGATGCGACGCTTATCCGCGATGTTCTGTCTGCTGTGTCTGGTGGCGAACTGCATGATGCCGATTGATGACTCCCGGGCGGAGGACGCACCGTCAGTGCCGAAAACCAAGGTCGATGTCGTCACCGAAGACTTTAATGGTGAAAAAATAGTAGACCCTTACCGCTGG
>CALFYU010000187.1 GCA_937952455.1 uncultured Planctomycetaceae bacterium | reverse complement strand
TTGAGGCTTGAGGCTTGAGGCTTGAGGCTTGAGGCTTGAGGCTTGAGGCTTGAGGTAACAGGCTTGAGGGAATTGGCCGGAGGCTTTCGACCTTAGGTTGTAGGGTTGGTCAGCCCAAGATGTCCGGCCATCGTAGTCTAACCTTTCTGACGGCTGACCAACTTAAGAAACTTGTGCGCGCATCTCCTGACCCCGCACGGAGCCGCCCAACCCTCTTTTCTGCCGACTGCCCTAAGCATACCGCCTACTTCTTCTGGCCACTGACCACCGGCCACTGGCCACTGGCGACTGGCCACTCGAAAACGTTGTGCGCGGGTCTCCTAACCCCGCACCGGTCCCGACCGCAGGTCTCCCGCCGTCCGCCCTAAATGTCCAGTCAAAAAACCGCCGTAATTGCTGTAACCATAATGCATTGGTGCAAAACTCCACAAATGTGCCGGTGTTCGACCTCCGTCCTGCATGGTAGAATACCCTCGACAGGACTTTAAATCACTGGGAACGGATGAGCATGCCGCAAGAAGGACTCGATACCGACAATTTGACCCGCGAGGAGTTTTATGAACTCTTGGACCGACACGAGCGCGAGGTCGATTTGGGGAACGTCAGCCCCGCCGCCGGCCGGCCGCGCGTTCATCGTCAGCGGCTTTTTCGCCCGCTCATGTTGTTTCTCGCCACGGCGCTCAGCACGTGGCTAATTGGCGGCCCAGTTTATAGTGCCGCACTGATGTCCATTCTCTTGTTTCACGAAATGGGCCATTTTCTGCAATCAGTGCGATACGGCGTTCCGGCCAGTTTCCCGTACTTCATTCCCATGCCGTTGCCACCATTCGGGACGATGGGGGCTGTGATTCTCCAACAACGCGGAGCAGGCGACCGCAAGGCCCTCTTCGACATTGCCATTTCAGGACCATTGGCAGGCCTAGTTGTCGCTTTGCCGATGACCTATTTTGGAATTCAATGGAGTACGATTGCCCCGGTCCAAACGGACGTCGCCAACTTTCAGTTCGGCGAGCCGTTAATCTTTCAGTGGCTGATCGAATCGATCCACGGAACGTTGCCACAAGGACACGATCTTTACATGCACCCGCTGGCACATGCCGGATGGGTCGGCATTTTTATTACCGCGCTCAATCTCGTCCCCGTCAGCGAGCTAGATGGCGGGCATATCCTCTACGCTCTCATTCGCAAAAAAGCACATTTCGTCGCCATCGGCTTTCTGGCGATGGTTGTGGGCTACATGGTCCTCACCAGCCACTACCAATGGTTGCTGATGGTGGGTCTGGTCATGCTCATGGGACCGAAGCATCCGCCGACCGCCAATGACTACGTGCCGCTGGGCTGGGGACGAAAAATCCTGGGCTGGCTGACGCTCGCCTTTCTGATCATCGGCATCACCCCCGACCCGATCAATTTCTACGACCCAACCCAACAGCCGCAATCGCAAAAACCGGCCACCGTCGAAGTCGTTTCCCCGCCGGTAGAGTCACAGCTGCAACCGCAATAGATCGGGGCGACGTTGTTGATTCCCGTTGGGCGATTCGGGAGGGCGAAGCTCCTGCTGAGCCGCGCTGAACGATTCGACGTGACGTGTAGGTCGCCGCACAAAGCCAACCTTTTTGGAACGCGCGGCTCGGCGCGACCCTCGCCCTCCCGGACTGGCTGTACGCTACAGCAGTTCCTTTAGATAAAAGTGATGCGGACCGAGCTTGCCGCCGTAATTTCCGGCCGTCACCATCACCACGCCGTCAGCGCCGCACGCCGCATGCAAGCCGACCCGCATTGCCGCTTGGACATCGTCTGCCGTGAGGCCGTCAATCACGATCTCGTACACCGCCTGCACCTCGTCGGGAATCGCCAGTTCCGTCATGCCCCGCAGCGTCGGACAATAGGCGTCGTTGGTGCTGGCATTAAGTTTCTTGTAGCGCGAACCGACTTTGCTGCCGCTGCGGACGATCCCGCCGGGAAAAGGCAGGATCACATTCGGCACGTCGCGAATTGCCATCACGGCGGCCTCCGCAGCGGATAATGCGGATTGCGGCGTTCGCCCGGCGATCAACAGGTTGCCGCCGGCGACACCTTTGAGCGAACCGAAGCGGTCTTCGCAGACGAACTCGCCATCCATCACGGGAATCCGCCAGAACCGCCGCGGGCCGAGTTTTTTCGATTGTTGAAACGAGTCGCCGAAAAACCGCAATTGGCCGCCGACTGAGAATTGCTTGTCGGTGGGTGTATCCGTCAGTCCGTTGTAGCAGGCGGTCGTCGGACAGGTCAGCACGCATTGCCCGACGCGTCCCACCACAGCCTTTGCCAGCGCGTCGCGGCTGAAGGCAAAGATCAACACGCTGACTCCCGGTCGCCCATCCGGCGTCTCCGCAGCGGAGAGGACGCGTTCGATCGAGGCTTCGGCGTCGCAGGCGATCACGCTGGTCGCATAACCGGTCATCACAGTCCCAGCGACGCCCGCCCAATGTTCATCGGCGGCCGTCACAATCACCCGCGCCGCCATCGTGGGAAACGCTTCCGCAAACGTATCCACAATGGACACGCCATTTAAGGAAAGCTCATTCGTCGTCGCCGTGGTCGATTCGTTCAAGGTTTGCTTTCGGTCGAAAAAGAAAACTTGCGCACGATTTTAGCCACAGAGGGCACCGAGGTCACAGAGGGGTTGTATGCAGCGAGCCACAAAGATTTCCCGTTGAAGAGTATCCAGAGCGTCGAATCCTATTGATTTGCAATTCTGCGATCACCACTGCTACAAACCATCTCGGCCAACTCTTTTCTGTTTTTTCTCCGTGTGCTCGGTGCCCTCTGTGGCAAATTATTTTAGCAATCTTAGTTGCGCCGCCGGGGTGTGCTGATCTGTTACTAGTCGAAGGAGAAGAACTCACGCAGATACACCAGACGCAGAGGAAAGAAGGTGATTATCCGTGTCTCATCCGTGTTAATCTGTGGCTAAATTCTTAGGCTCGGACTCCGCCTCGCTCAGCTTCAACGTGATGCCGTTTTCTTCGCTGCCCAGGTTGATCGGCAGTTCTTGACGGCGGTGGAGTGTGATCTCTCCGGTCACGTCGTGCAGTTCATGGCCGCCGTGGTCGTCGACGGCATCGATTGCGGGGCCGATGGCGTCGTAGTAGAGATGGCAGTTCACGAATTCGACGCCGCCTGGTTGGCTAACCAGTTCGGGCCGCCGCAGGTGAAAGAAAATCCCCGCACGCGGTCCGCCGTAATCCTGGTGGCGTGCCACCCAACTATTTCGCCAGTTACAATCTTCAAAGCGGACCTTCACGCTCTTGGCCGACTTGTCGAAGATTTTCGCCCCCTCCTTGCCGGTGTTCTCCGCCGTGCAGTTGATGAACTCCCCCAGCCCCTGCGGGGCGGCGTCGCGTGCGGAGACGACCGCCATACCCGCCCCGCCCGTCATTTTGGGGTCGGTGAATTCCTCCGGCGTCATGCCCGGTTTGCCCATGCGGGCGACGCAGTTTTCAAAGCGTATCGAAACCGGTTCGGATTCGGACGTCAGCGGCTTGAGGTACACCAAAATCGCGTGCCCGGAATTGTGCTCCATCACGCAGTTGCGAATCACGCAATTTACGAGCCGTTCATCGGGGCTGTCCGGTTCGAGATCGATGCCCGCTTCGGGAGCCGTTCCATCGGTGCCCGAGAGCACGCAGTTTTCGACCAACAGGTTCTGTGCACTGATCACGCTGATCCCTTGCCGGTGATTGTCGTGGGAGACGCAGTCCCGAATCACGACGTCTTCACACCAACGGTTCTTGCCGCTGGAACCGATGTAAATTCCGTCGCCGCCGGAACTCTCGACACGCACGCCGGCGACGTCGACCTTCTTGCAGCCGACGAAGCTCAACCCCATCCGCCATTCCGCTTTTTCATACGGCGGCTGTTGGTAATCCTGTTTCCGCATTCGCAGCGTGGCGCCGTAGCCGCGGATCTTGATGTCCGTCTGATCCGCCGCGCGAAATAAGGAGTCCCCACCTCCGCGGAATTCGCCCTCTTTCGCTAAGACCAATACGCCCGGTTGAAGGACGAGTTCGAGGTTCCCCCGCAATGTGATCGGCCGCACAATCCACGGTTTGCCCATGTAGGGCACGATCACCTTCTTGGCGCCCGAATCAATGGCCGCCTGTAGAATGTCCGTCGCGTCCTCCTCGTCAAAACCCCACCACGCGGCATCGGCTGTTGTGCGTTTTCCGGAACGCACTTCTTCCACGGCTGATGAATTCGCCGGTTCCCCCGCTGTTCCAATCGGCAGTGCACCAACGCACGCGAAACAATATGCCATGCTGATCGTCATTAACCGTGTTCGCACGAGCCAAGTCCCTCTCATAATTAAACTATCAATCGCAGCGCCGAAAGGTGCGTCGCGACGCACCTTTCTAGATAGTACGAGCGATTGTCCCTCATTCATTTTTCATCGCAAATGTTTCCCGATCGGCAACGAAACCGACGAACTGACGCACGCCCCGCGCCATGACGGTGAGCCGCTCAAACAAACAGGGCACGGAGAAACGATTCGTCCGTGCCCTGGTGTGCATTGTAACCCAAACGGCCCGCCCGGCTCTATCCTTTGGCGGCGGCCAAGGCGGCGTCGTAGTTCGGTTCGTTGGCGATTTCGCTGACGTATTCGACGTGCTTCAACTTATCGTCCGGCCCAATCACGAAAATGGCCCGGGCCAACACGCGGTCCAGCGGGCCGCCGGAAATCGTCACGCCGTAGTCGTCGCCGAATTTGGTGCACCGGTGGCCGCTGAGGCAGGAGACGTTTTCCACGCCCTCGGATCCGCACCAGCGTTTTTGTCCAAACGGCAAATCCATGCTCACGCAGAGCACTTCGACGTTCTCCAGCGTGCCGGCAACTTCATTGAAGTGTTTGGTCTCTTTATGACACGTCGGTGTGTCCAGCGAGGGAACCGTGGCAATGATCCGCGTTTTTCCAGCCGAACTGGCCAACGTCACATCGCTGAGGTCGGCTCCCTGTAGTGTGAAATCGGGGGCGGCGTCGCCGGCTTTGAGTGCGGGACCTACCAAATCGACCGGGTTCCCCTTAAGCGTGACTGCTCCCTTACGAGTATCCGCCATCGTTGTGCTCCTTGTATGATCGTCAACTGGGTTTGAGCCACGTCCCGACCGGGGCATCTGCCGACGCGGCGCTTGGGACACAGCCGTATATCAAAAAGCGGTACATGGTTCGTCGCTGCTTGTAGAAGTATGGCGAATCGATCACGACTTGCAAGCGTCCCACGCGAGCAGTTTCTTC
Organism: uncultured Planctomycetaceae bacterium; assembly: GCA_937952455.1. Lineage (GTDB taxonomy): Bacteria > Planctomycetota > Planctomycetia > Planctomycetales > Planctomycetaceae > Symmachiella. Next base: position 2,033 of record CALFYU010000187.1, on the reverse strand, counting down.
TCGAGGCGAAGTTGCATAGAATGTCGCTGACCAGGCCGCCGGGGCGAACCGGAAAACGGACGTGCGGGTCATTTATAGTGTGGTGTGCAGCGGACTTGCGCGCCGTTCGGTTTTTGGGGCGTGTCATTAGCTGAGTTGTGCTAAGCGATGTCGGAATCTGTTTATCATTTTGACGTGGTCGTCGTCGGGGCCGGACATGCCGGCGTGGAGGCAGCGCTCGCCGCGGCGCGGATGGGGGCCAAAACCGCGCTATTGAGCATGAGTTGCGACACGGTGGCCGCCATGAGTTGCAACCCGGCGATCGGCGGCATCGCCAAGGGGCAAATCGTCCGCGAAATCGACGCGATGGGCGGCTGGATGGGGCGGGCCATTGACGAAACGGGCATCCAATTCCGCATGCTCAATCGTGGCAAAGGCCCCGCCATGCACAGTCCCCGCGCGCAGGCCGACAAAAAGGCATACCAGTTTCTGATGAAACGGGTCGTCGAGGAACAGGAGAACTTGTCGCTCCGTCAGGAACTGGCCGAACAACTGCTCGTCGAAGACGGAAAGATCAGCGGCGTTCGCGTGCGGGGCGCCGCGGTCTATCGCGCCCGGGCCGTCGTGTTGACCACCGGCACATTCCTGCAGGCCGTGATGCACACCGGCGAAGCCCAAACGGCCGGCGGCCGCGCCGGCGAAGGAACCACCGGCACGTTGTCCGACAGTTTGCGGGAATCGAATTTTGAGTTGGGCCGCTTCAAAACTGGTACGCCCGCGCGGCTCAACGGGCGCACGATTAATTTTGACGCCGTTGAACGTCAACCGGGGGATGACGACCCGCAGCCGTTTTCATTTCTCAACGACCGAATCACGCAGCCGCAAATGGACTGCCATCTGACGGCGACGACGCCCCAAGTGCACGAGCTGATTCGCAAGAACCTACACCGCGCGCCGATGTATAGCGGACAAATCCAAACTACCGGTCCGCGGTATTGTCCGTCGATCGAAGACAAGGTGGTCCGTTTCGCGGAGCAGCCGGCGCACCAGATCTTTCTGGAACCGGAGGGCCGCAATACGCTCGAGTACTATTGCAACGGCATTTCGACCAGCCTGCCCCGCGACGTGCAGGACGCGATCATCCACATGATTCCCGGTTTGGAGCGGGCGGAGATCATGCGCTATGGCTATGCGGTCGAATACGACTTCGCTGTGCCGACGCAGTTGCATGCCACACTCGAAACCAAGACGGTCGCAGGACTTTATTTTGCCGGCCAGATCAACGGCACCACCGGTTATGAGGAAGCCGCCGGACAGGGCTTATTGGCCGGCGCGAATGCGGCGCTGAAACTTGCCGGCAAGCCCCCATTGATTCTGGACCGCAATCAAGCCTATCTGGGAGTATTGATTGACGACCTCGTGACGAAGGGCGTTGATGAACCGTATCGCATGTTCACCTCGCGCGCGGAGTACCGGTTGTTGTTGCGGCACGACAACGCCGACCGGCGACTGACCCCCGTAGCACACGCCGCCGGGCTGGTCGGCGCAGAGCGCTGGCAGCGGCTGCAAGCGCTGGAAGCAGAGATCGCCCGCGCCACCGAGTTGTTGTCGTCGAAGTTTGTCGACGGGAACAAACTGGAGCAGATTCTGCGGCGGCCGGAGATGGATTGGAACGGGTTGTGTGCGGTCTCGCCCGACGCCGCGGCGCTCAACTTGTCGCCCCGAGCGCAATCGCAAGTGACGATTGAAACGAAGTATGCGGGCTACATCCGCCGGCAAACATCTCAGATTGCCAAGCAATCGCGATTGGCCAACGTGCCGATTCCCGCCACGTTCGATTATCACGCCGTCCGCCAACTGCGGACCGAAGCGAAAGAGAAACTCTCCCGCATCGCTCCCCGCGATATCGGGCAAGCAGAACGGATTAGCGGTATCACTCCGGCCGACTTGGCGGTCGTGATTTTGTATCTCGAAGACCCCAGTCGCGTGGCATCTTAGTCCGCCTTAGAATGTTTAATATTGCGACTCTGCGAACGGCACCATAAGCCTCGGAC
>CALFYU010000186.1 GCA_937952455.1 uncultured Planctomycetaceae bacterium | reverse complement strand
CCTTCATCAAGCCATCCAAAGGCCGACGTCCACGAGACACAGCCGTAAATCGAACAGAACAACCCCTACCAATTCGCGAGCGACGAGATCGCTCAAAAAGTCCAAAAAGTGCACGGCGACGAGTTTCTGCAAAAAGTGCAGAAAGTATACGCCGACGACGTGCTGCAAAAGGTCCGCTCGGGCGACAAAGAAGAAATTCTGCAAAAGGTGCGGACCGGCTTCAATGATGAGTTGTCGCAGAAGGGACAAAAGGTGAACGAAGTCGCGCAGAAAGTGCAAAAGGTGCACGATTACGACTACTACATGCAGAAGGTGCAGAAAGTCCAAAAAGTCCAAGGAGACGAGCTGCTGCAGAAAGTCTATGGATAATGAAAGCGTCACCCTCACCTCCCGGCTCCGCCGGGGGGGTGTGGGAACGCACGGATCAATGCCGTCGTTTCCAGGGATAAAACCAAATCCCATACGGCAAAAATCGCACCGCCAGCGGTTCGGTGAAGCGCACTGCGTCGCGCAATTCCCAGGCGAACTTTTCGCACAGCATATCCGCCGGGACGCAGGCGGCTGCGGCGTCGCGATGGCGGGCCGGGCGCGTCGCGTGAAGGTCCACGCTGCCGACGACTACGCCCCGCGGTAATTCCTCGACGTTCAGACCGTGCTTCGTCGCGGCCGATTTTGCAACCGATGTTTCCGCCGGTTTCTTTGACGCGTACAAATAAATCCGCCCCCGTTGTCGTGTGTTCACCGTGCGGATTTCGATCGTCTTGATGCCCTGCAGGATCAGTTCCGCCCACGGTTGGCGAATTCCCACGGCGATCACGTCCGGATCGGGGTGCGGCTTTTTCGAGCGGGGTACGGACACGTCGTCGGACTAGACCTCAAAGGATTCAAATTGCTGCGGAATGATCGGGTCCTCGTCGCAGTAGTCGCGCAAGATCGTGGCCAAACTTTGGGCCGATTCCGGTTCGCCGTGGACGAGAAACGCCTGGCGTACGCCGCCCCGCGCCGCCAACTGATCGTACCACCACTTGAAGTCCTCGACGTCGGCATGTGCCGACAAGCCGTTGATGGTCTTGACCTGCGCTTTCAATTTATAGAGGCGGTTGAAGATCTTGATTTTCTCCTGCCGCTCGACGATCCGACGTCCGAGCGTATGTGCTGCTTGAAAACCGATGATCACGATACGATTCCGCGGGTCTTCGACGGAATTCTTCAGGTGGTGTACCACGCGGCCGTTCTCGCACATGCCGCTGGCGGCGATCACCACAAACGGTCCCTTGCGGCGGTTCAGGGCGATGCTCTCCTGCCGGTTTTCGACATAGGTCAAACCATGAAACCCGAAGGCATCGGCATCGGTGAGCAGCGTTGATTGCACGTCCGTGTCCAGCCACTGGGCATGCCGCCGATAGACCGACGTCAACCGGTTTGAAAGCGGGCTATCGACATACACGGGGACTTCCGGCAGCAGTCCCTCGTTCGTCAACTGGTTCAGGTAATAGACGACCCGCTGTGTGCGTCCCAGGCTGAACGCGGGGATGATCACCTTGCCCCCGTCGTTGACCGCCTCGCGGATCACATCGAGCAGTTCTTGTTTCATATTGGCCGGCGGGGGGTGCACGCGATTTCCATAGGTCGATTCGGAAATCAAAATGTCGCAGCCCTCGACCGGTTGCGGATCGTGCAGCAGCGGTTGATTCCGCCGTCCCAGGTCGCCGGTGAAGACCAGCCGCCGCGTCCGTGCCCGTTCTTTGAATTCCAATTCGCAGATCGCCGAACCGAGAATGTGTCCCGCCTCGACAAACCGCAGCCGCAGCGCGGGGTTGAGCGTAAACCATTGGCCGTATGGCATCGGCTCCATCAATCGCACGACCGCATCGACGTCGTCTTCGTCGTAGAGCGGCTGGGGCGGCAACTGCCCCTTTTCCAAGTGTCGCGAGAGATATCGCACGTCTTCGGCCTGAATCCGGGCCGAATCGAGCAGCATGATGTCGGCCACATCAGCCGTAGGATCGGTACAGAAAACCGGTCCGCGAAACCCCGCGCGATACAGCCCGGGCAGATTTCCGCAATGGTCGATGTGGGCGTGCGAGAGAATCACGGCGTCGAGATTCGGGGGATCGCAGCGGAACGTTTCGTTCTTGCGCCGCGCTTCGGCTCGGTGTCCTTGAAACAGTCCGCAGTCGAGCAGCACGCGGAGATCGCCGAATTCCAGCAGGTGTTGACTGCCGGTGACCTCGCCAGCAGCGCCGCAAAACGTGATTTTCACGCCGTCACCTCCCTGTTGTGATGCCGATCCCTCGGACCGTCCGCGGGCCGTTGGTTCCCCATGATAGTGCTTTTTGCCCTGGTTGCTATTGTAATGCCCCGTCGGGGCGCGACGCCCCCGGCGGAGCCGGGGGCTGAAGGGGGGGCCAGCGGACGTGTCACTGTCGCATTGGTCGACGGCGACCGTAACCCCTTTCGAGATAAGGGTTCACGAAATTCGCCTTTGAGACGGCTACCGTTTCGGCTAACATAAATCTTACCCGAATTGAGCCCCTCGCGGATATCCGCCGTACCTCGTTGCCGAAAAAATGACGACAGCGATTCCGCACATCACCTATAATTTAACCAGCACATCTCTCGAAGTCGTTTCAAGCTGTTACCTTAGCTCACACCTTCAACCGGAAATCTTCTCGACGAAGATCCTGGGGAGTGCATTTGTCCGTTATGTAGTTACGCAGAGGAGAAGCAATGGTCGCTCCGATCAGTGGGGAGAATTCCCTGGACCGCCTGTTTACCGCTTTGACCGAGCACACGTTCCAGACCGGCTTGGGCATCGCCGATCCTCCGCTGATTGACTACCTATCGAACCTGCTTCTGCGATTTATCCGGACTGATGCGATGTACCGCGTCCGCGACGTGGAAGGCAACTGCCTACGTGACGTGGTGGACATGCTCGCCGAAGCGGAAGCCCGCCAGGCCAAACCGCAGCGGGAAGCCTTCCGTCACATCGGCGACTTCACGCTGTTTTGGACGGGCGTCTATCCCGAGGCCTTGGCGCGGTTCCAGGGGGCCAGCTCTAAAGATCAATTGATCGACTATTGTGCTCAAGGCAAACGCTCGTACCTGATTGCCAGCACGTTTGACGACGAGCCGTATCAAGACGAGGCGCCGGTCTTACGGCGGCTCAGCGAAGAGTTTGAGCTTTGCATGGCCGGATTGCATCAGGTCCGCGCCGAATGGGAAAACCTGCCGCACGAACACCCGGCCGACGATGCGGCGCAGAATTGAATCACGCGCCGTCGTCAGCCGCGGAAGCGGAGCCGTTCGCGCTCCAGGCGCTCGAAGATGAACTTCATCGCTGCCGGAGCCATGTGGTTAAAATAATCCCAACTGTGTCCTCCGGCGGACGTCGTCAGGTCTTTTTCAAAGAGGATCCCTGATGACGACAGCTTGCTGATGAGGCGTTCGGTTCCCTCGAAGCAATCGGGATCGCGTGGGTCGCAGGTGATGAACTGGTGCGGCGGCCAATTCAACGGGTGGACTTGCAGCGTTGCCGAGTCCTGGCGGGCATCGAGCTGGGATTCGTACATCTCGTCTAACGGCAAACCCCGGCCGAGCCAATTTTGAAAATCAACCGCGGGCGCTAGCGCAGCGACCACCGGGAACTCGCGCGGGTACCAATACGCCAGCCGCAAGGCCCCCTGCCCTCCCATGCTGACGCCGCTAAGAGCAATCGCAGGCGGCTCCGCAGAATAACGTGTGCGGATCTCCGGCATGAGTTGTTCGCGGATGAACTCGACCGGCGAGATCCGTTCGTCGAATTCGCGGCAGATCCGTTTCCCCCACCATGATCGGCGACCGTGGGGACATATTGCACGGAGGCCGTATTTTTCAAACTCCGCCGTATAAACCTCGTTGTTCCGTAGCGTCCGCCCCCCGTGTCCGTGCAAGTGCAGCACGACGTAGTTGTGCTCCGACGGCTGCGACGGTTCGTAGACGTCGACCGGTTTGCCGCCGACTTCGATTTGTTTCCACGTTCCGGGGGTATCGATCATTGCTGTTCGTATTTGCGCGTGGTGCGAGCCGCCGGCGGAACCGGGGGCTGAGAGCGGGTGAATGGCGGGAGAAATTACAGCACGGCAATCAATCGGCGCCGGCCAGTCCGAGGAATTGTTCGGTGCGTTGTTGGATCACGTCCAGGCTTTTATTCCAAAAATCAGGGCCGGTCAGATCGTAGCCGAACGTCGACTGCACCGACTCTTCGGCGGTCATGCATCCGGTCGCCTTGAGGAAGTCGCGATATTGGGCCGGGAAGTCACCGCCGGCATCGCGGGAGAGGTTAAACAGTCCCAGCGACAACAAATAGCCGAAGGTGTAAGGGAAATTATAAAACGGCAATTCGCTGATATAAAAATGCAATTTCGACGCCCAGAAGTGCCGGTTCCAGCCGTCGTCCGCTAGCGCGCCGCAGTACGCCGAGCGCTGGGCGTCGAGCATCAATTCACTGAATTCGTCCGGCGTCAGTTCGCCCTGCTTGCGGCGGACGTGAAACGCATTCTCGAAAATGAATCGCGCCTGAATGTTCATCAGAAACGTCACGGCGTCTCCCAGCATGAAATCGAGTATTGCGAGCTTCTCCTGGCCGCTGTCGGTTTCCCGAAGCCGCTGTTCGGCAACGACCGCTTCGGCAAACGTCGACGCAGTTTCGGCCAGATTCATCGGATAGTCCTGCAGCATCAACGGCTGATCCTTGAGCACCCAACTGTGATAGGCGTGTCCCAATTCGTGAGCCAGCGTGGAGAGTGAATCTTCGGAGTTCGTAAACGTCATGAAAATGCGGGACTGTCCATGCAGTTGAAACCCGGTGCAGAATCCCCCTTGACGCTTCCCGCCGCGATCCTCAGCTTCGATCCAGCCGCCGGCACATGCCTGTTCGGCAAACTCCCCCAGGTCCGGGCTGAATGCCGAGAATGTCTCCACGATTTTTTTGACGGCAGCGTCATAGGAAACGTCTTTGGCAGTCGTCTGTGTCGGGTAGGCCGCCGTGAGGTCGTACCACGCCGGTTTCTTGAGTCCCATCGCCTGCGCTTTTCGATTGAGGTACGGCACGAGCATTTCTTTGCGGGCGTTGATCGCCGACCACATGGCGTCGAGCGTCTCACGCTGCATGCGGTTTTCATAGAGCGGTACGACCAGATGGTCTTCCAGCCCCAAATGGTCATAGAGCGTCAAACGCGTGCCGGAGATATGGTTGAGCGCATCGGCGCACGTGCCGGCAATCGTGGACCAGGCTTTGTCGGCGGCGTAGAAATTATTTTCGCGTACGCGTGGGAGCGGCGAGTCGGCCCGGGTCTGTCCCGGCGATGTGCTGGCTACGTGGCCCCGCTCCATCACCTCCACCCGCAGTTCGCCGGAAATGCGGTCGTACAGCCGGCCCCAGGCATGCAGGCCGTCGACCGACAAATCGGAGAACAGGGCTTCCTGTTCTTTGGGTAGCCGCAAGGCCGCATGCCGGCGGGCTTCGCGAAAATAGAACGCATTGGCTGACAGCAGGGGGGCACCGCCGACAAACGCCTCGAACTCCTCGTCCGTTGCCTCTTTGAGCGCGAATTCGAGATTCGTCGCCGCACGCTGCCGATAGGGCGACAGGGCTGACAGGGAGGCTTCGTATTGTTGATAGCGCTGGTTCTCCGCGTCCGCCGCGCAATGGCAGCCGACGAACGAATGCAATTCATGAGCGCGGCCCGTGATGTTTTCGTAGTTCTCGAAAAACTCCACCCAAGCCGCCAATGTATCGGCATCGCCTGCGACGGCTGGGAGGCGGTCCGATTGTTCGGCGAGTTGTTTCACGTCCGCGCGATAGGCGTCGAACAACTCCGCAAATTCGGCGGTCGCCGGATCCGGGTAGAGGACGTCGAGATCCCAAGTCAGCGGATAGTGTTCGGTCATCGGTATTTGTCCGCGCACGGTATTGCAAGTGGTTTCCAGCCCGCACCTGTCGAGAGTGTAATGTGCGGCGCCGCGCGGCTAAACGCTGGGCGCTCGGAGACCACAGTAGGACGATCGGTGACGACTCGCAGCTGAGAAACGACGCGGCGGCAATTCCTCAAATCAGTGGAAAAATGACCTTGCTGCGGGGCGATAATTGTTTGCGTTCGCAATGTGAGCGCGTTAGCATAATTTTCGCGCATCAATTGTTGTTCAACTCGGAAGTCTCCACACACAAGGTTTGTCCGCCATGAAATCGCATCGTCTCCGCCCCTTCCCGGTCGCCGCTGTCTTGTTGTCAGCGGTCCTCTGCGCGCCGCTAGCTTCACAAGCACAGTTGAGCAAATTGTCGAAGTATTTGCCCGCGGACACGAACGCCATCGTGGCCATCGACGTCGATGCTTTGGAAGCCACGGAGCTGGCCAAGGAGGAAAAGTGGAAGGAACAGCGGCAAGCGGTCCGCGAGCATTCGGGGAGAACCGGTCCGGAGCCGAAACAGATTCTGATGGGCGCCCAGGTTCAGCCGATGAATCTCGAGTCGACGTGGGAAATCACGTTGATCGAAACGGAATCGGCACCGAATATGCAAGATCTGGCGGACCAACTCGAATCGAATGTGGACAATATCGAGGGCAATTCCGCCGTGGAGACCGGCGGTGAGGCATATGTTATTCGTACGGGCGAGAAAGAGGCGGCGGTCTTGCATCCCGCCGATCGCCAAAAGGTGGCACGATGGCTGCGCGCTCAAAAGACCTATGCGCTCAGCGAGTACCTGCAAGGCGCCCTGAAGCGGGTTACCGATCGCACGCCCATCGTGTTGGCGTTGGAACTGCGGGATGTGACGACGCCCGAGAACGTCCGCGTGAATATCGCCGATCATGAGGCGTTCGAGAAACATCAGGACCAGGTCAATGAAATCGCCGAAATCCTGGCCAGCGTTCAGGGGATATGTAATGATGTGCAGGTCTCGAAAAACGCCGCGGCCACTTTGCGGATTGATTTTGGCAAGCCGGCGGGGCCGCTGAAGGATTACAAGGATTTCATGATCGACTTGCTGGCCGACTTGGGAATCCACGCGGATGAATTCTCCGAGTGGAACGCCAGCGCCTCGGGGAATACGTGGATGCTGCAGGGAAAACTGACCCGCCAGACGATCGATCGGCTGTTCGCTTTGGCCGATTCAAGGATGGAAGCGAAGATGAAGGGGGCCGGCGAGTATCCCGGCGGCAACGCTCCGGAAAACGAAGCCGACAAACAAGCAAAGATGGCTCTCAATTATTATCGCGATATCGAGGACATTGTCGCTAAGGTGGGCGATTATCGCGGGGCCAATCCGACGATGTACGCCCGTTGGTTCCGGGAACGGGCTGACGATTTGGAAAATCTCCCCACGTTGGGCGTCGATCCGGAACTGGTCGATTTCGCGCTCAACGTGGCCATCACCTTGCGGCAAACCGCTGCGACCTTGCGGAACACCTCCTCGCGCAAGGTGATGAAACAGACGGCCGTGAATCTCAGCCGCGGTGGTTCGTATGGCGAGTTCTACGGCGGGACGCGTTGGAGCGGCGGCTGGGGCGGTTGGGGGGGATCAGGCTACGGCTATTACCGCGGAGGCGGATTGTATGACCCCAACGCCGAGGCGGCCGGCCGCGCGCGGCGGGGGACACAAAAGCGAATGATCAGCGTTGAACAGCGGTCCGAAGCCGCCACGGCGACGTTCAATACGCTCGACGCGATCGCCGAAGAGATGACCAAACTGCGGTTGAAAATGACGGACAAATATCAGATTCAATTCTGATCGCGTCATTTTGGAGAGCGGCCAAATGCAAACAGGCTGAGCCGGAATTGGGCTCAGCCTGTTTTTTCGTTTGGTCGCTTGCGCGGCCGGGCGGCTACTTTTTGGCGGCGGTGCGCCGCGTGCGGGTGGCCGGTTTTTTGGCCGCAGCGGGTTTGGCCTTGGTCGAACGCGTGGCCGTCTTGCGGGCGGTGCTCTTGGCGCCCGTTTTAGCTTTGGTCGACTTGGCGGCCGTGGCCCGCTTAGCGGTTGTCCGCTTGGCGGTGGTGGACTTGGCGGCTCCCGCTTTGGCCTTGGTCGACTTGGCGGCCTTGGCCGGTTTGGCCTTGGTCGATTTGGCGGCCGTGGTCCGCTTGGCGGTGGTTTTGGCCGCGCCGGTCTTGGCTTTCGTCGACCGGGTGGCGGTCTTGCGGGTGGTCGTCCGTTTTGCGGTGGACTTAGCAGGTTTTGCAGCTGTGCGTGTCGCCATATTCCTTGGCTCCTAGGCTTGAATAAGAAGGCACCGACTGTCTCTCGAGGTGCTTCTCTTGGGCGCCCAATACAAAGAGAAGCGACGGTAAAAGTGTCATCGCAATGGTTGCGGATGAAACACAAAATTCTTCATCAGCCAGTTAGTCCGATCCATCCGCGCGCACTTATAGTGGCTTGCAAAAAATCCGTCAAGCGGAAATTCTTGCCAGGTAAGCCGTTGCCGAATCTCACATTCCCCTAACCGCCGGCCCGGCCGAGCGAGGCGGATGACGTAACTCGATCTCGTCTCCACCGACGCACTGACGCGTGCCAGAAAAAATCGGATTTTGGCACGTGAGATGTCCACCACCCTTGACGCTCCCACATGCGGGGAGAACAATCGACCGTGCGCTGCGCTGCGTGCGATTGTGTCGTTACTTTCACTCTCTCAAAACGAAGCTGCCGTGTTCTTATGAAGATCTCCGCGCCCATCCGGTCCTTGAAACCCTCTGCCACCATTGCCGCGGCCGCCAAGGCCAAAGAGCTGAAAAACAAGGGGGTTAAGGTCTACGAATTCACGCTGGGCGAGCCTGATTTCACCACGCCGGAGCACATTCAGGAGGCCGCCATTGCTGCCATGCGGGCCGGCCACACGCACTACACCGCCTCGGGCGGCATCGCCGAATTGAAGCAGGCGGTCTGCGCCGCCTACGAGCGCGATCACGGCCTGCAGTACCAGCCCACCGAGGTTCTCGTCTCCAACGGCGCCAAGCACTCCATCCACAACCTGCTCACCGCCACCTGCGAACCGGGGGACGAGGTGATCATTCCGACCCCCTATTGGGTCAGCTACAGCGCACTCGTTGAACTGACCGGTGCTACGCCCGTCATGGTCGAGACGACCGAGGAGAGCGGATTTTGTATGTCGGCCGAGCAGTTCGAGGCGGCGATCACAGACAAGACCCGCCTGATGATGCTCAACAACCCCTGTAACCCGACCGGCGCCGCCTACCCCGTGGACGCCCTGAAGGCAATTGCCGACGTTGCCGTCAAACGGGACGTGCTGGTTATGTCGGACGAAATCTACGAAAAGCTGATCTATGAAGGCTCCGAGTTCCGTTCACTTCCGACTCTCGCCGACGGGATGCGGGAACGGACCGTCGTGATCAGCGGCGTGAGCAAGGCCTATGCCATGACCGGCTGGCGGATTGGCTGGGCGATGGGCCCCGCTGAGCTGATCAAAGCCATGGATAAATTGCAAAGTCAGGAAACGTCGAATCCCTGCAGCATCAGCCAATACGCCGCCGTCGCCGCTCTGAACGGTCAGCAGGAGTGCGTCGAGGAGATGCGGAAGGAATTCGCCGAGCGGCGCGAATATGTCCTGAAGCGGTTACGGGCGTTGCCGAACGTCAGTTTTGCTGAACCGGGCGGGGCGTTTTACGCGTTCTTCAACGTCGCCGGGCATTTCGGTCGTCCGCTGGGAGGCGGCAAGGTCGTCGACAATTCGAGCGATTTCTGCACCGCATTGCTGGAAGAAGCGCACGTCGCGCTGGTCACCGGCGATGCCTTCGGAGCGCCCGGTTACGTGCGGCTGTCGTTCGCCACCGATATGGAGACGCTCAAGGCCGGCTTTGACCGGCTGGAACAATTCTTGTCGGCGTGACGCTATCGGTGGAGCCGCGCGACCCCCCAGCGAAGCCGGGGGCTGGGAGACGCGGGTTGCAAATGTTCCCTCAACCCCCGGCTTAGCCGGGGGGTCACGGTCTCGACCGTTCATGTGCCGCATGTCACGTTGCCCTGATTTGGCTTGCCCGCTATGATGCGCAACCGGCAGAACCTGCCGGGGTTGCGCAAATTGTTCGCACCCGGTCTCCCCATGGTGTTCGCACGAGAAGATTGTTCATGAATCCGCCAGATCTCCGCGTGGGGATGGGTCACGACACACACCGGCTCGAACCGGGCCGGCCGTTGATTCTGGGCGGCGTGCCGATCGAGTTCGAACTGGGGTTGGCGGGGCACAGCGATGCCGACGTCTTGCTGCACGCCGTCATCGACGCCTTGCTGGGTGCCGCCGGGATGGGCGACATCGGCGAAGCGTTTCCTGATACCGACAAGGAATTCGCCGGAATCGACTCGGCGGAACTGCTGTCGCGCACCTGGGCGCGGGTCCATAAGCGGGGTTGGCAGATCGTAAACCTCGATTGCACGATCCATGCCCAACAACCTAAGCTCGCCCCTTATAAATCACCAATTCGCCAGCGACTGGCGGCACTGCTGGGCGTCGACGAATCGGCCGTCAACGTGAAGGCCAAAACCGGCGAACAGGTCGGGCCGATCGGCCGCGGCGAGTCGATGAACGCCGACGCCGTTGTGCTGTTGGTTCGGCGCGATTCTTAGCCACGGATGAACACAGATAAATAAAGTTAAAGAGGTAGTCAAGAAACCAAACTCCCAAACCGACCGCTGGCGGTCGTTCACGGCGATTCCTTTCGGACATATTGCTCCAATGTTGAAGACATCTAAAACTTCCGTGCTCAATCCGTGCTAATCCGTGGCCGATTTTTCACCGATTGACTGCACATCCAACCCACTCAAGCAATTCCACACAACAGACCTATGGCACTGCGCGTTTACAACACATTGACCCGTCAAAAAGAAGATTTTCAAACGGTCGTCCCCGGCAAGGTGGGTATGTACCTGTGCGGACCGACTGTCTATAAGCCGGCACATATCGGGCACATGGTGGGGCCGGTGATCTTTGACACGATCAAGCGGTATTTGACGTACGTCGATTACGACGTCACATTTGTGATCAACATCACCGACGTCGACGACAAGTTGATCGTCCGCGCGACCGAAAACGGTACCACCGTGGAAGCGCTCGCTAAGGAAATGACGCAGGATTATTTCGACAACCTGAAGACGATGGGAGTCGAATCGGTCGATCGCTTTCCGTACGCAACCGAGCATATCCGGGAAATGCTTGATATCATCTCCAGCCTGATCGACAAAGGGGCCGCCTATCCGCTCGATGGGGACGTCTATTTTTCCGTCGATTCCGACGAGGATTACGGCAAACTCAGCCGCCGCAACGTGCAGGAAATGATGGCCGGCACGCGGGTGGAAGCCAATGACCGCAAGCGCAACCCGGCTGACTTTGCCCTGTGGAAGAAATCCAAACCGGGCGAACCGGCGTGGGACAGCCCCTGGGGACCGGGGAGACCCGGCTGGCATATCGAATGTTCGGCCATGAGCATGAAGTATCTGGGAGACACGCTCGATATTCACGGCGGCGGCCTGGACCTGATGTTTCCGCACCACGAAAATGAATTAGCACAGTCCGAATCCTGCACCGGCAAGCCGTTTGCGCGGTATTGGCTGCACAACGGTCTGATGCAGGCCAGCGGCGCGCCGGGCAAAGTCGGAGGTGGACACGATCGCCACGGCGACGTCGCGGACCAGCAAGCGCAGGAGGCCAACAAGCTGGCCGGCTCCAAAGGGGCCGCTTCGGTGAAGGAACTGTTCGCCGTACATCAGCCCGAAACGGTTCGCTTTTTCCTCCTGGCGACCCATTATCGCAGTCCGATCGATTTCGGCGACGAACGAATCTCGGAAACGGGCAAGGGGCTGGAGGGCTTCTATCGCCTGTTTGAGACCTATGAGCGGATCAGCGGCAAGAGCTTTTACGATCTCCAAGCCCCCACCAAGCGCGAGCAGGCGACACCTCTCACGGGTGAGCCGGCGGCGCTGTTTGAAGAGTTGGGCCATCTCCGCACGCGATTCTTGGAGGCGATGGACGACGACTTCAACACGGGCGGCGCGATCGGCACGCTGTTTGAAATGCGCAAGGCGATCAACGGTTACATCAGCACGCACAAACTCGATGCCGGCAAACCCGACCCGCAGTCGGTCGCCGCTTTGACAACCGCTCTGACCGCGCTGAAGGAACTAGCAAATCTATTGGGCGTATTCGTCAAACCGCTGGAGAAAATCAGCGGCGGGGCAGACGATGCGTTCGCGGCATCGTTGATGGATTTGATCTTGGACATCCGCCGCGAAGCCCGCGAGACCAAGAACTGGGCCGTGGCAGATAAGATCCGCGACAGCTTGGCGGAGTTGAAGGTGGTCGTGGAAGACCGCCCCGACGGAGTTAAGTGGAGTAGGCAGTGACTCGAGTGGCCAGTGGTCAGTGGCCAGATAAACTGCACATCTCCCCCAGCCCCCGGCTTTGCCGGGGGGCTATGCGGGGAACACGGAAAAGGATTTCGTGATGAGCCAAATGCCGCAGCAAGGCGAACGTTATATCGGCATTGATCCCGGCTTGCATCGTACCGGCTATGCCGTGCTGGAACGCACATCGCGCGAACCCCGTCTGCTCGAAGGGGGCGTAATCGCATCGACGGTCGACAATTCGCTGCATCTTCGCGTGCATGAATTGGCAAGCGGGCTGCAGGAGGTGCTCGATGAGTTTCAGCCCTGCTGCATGGCGATCGAACAGATCTTTTCCACCGGCAAATATCCCAAACCGGCGCTGTTGATGGCGCATGCCCGCGGCGTGATTTTGCTGGCGGCGGCGCAGCGGGAGATGCAGGTCGTGCACTACACTCCCACGCAAATCAAACGCCTATTGACCGGCAACGGGCGGGCATCGAAGGAGCAAATTCAGCACGCGATTCAAAACGAGCTGCGGTTGGATGCCCTTCCCGAACCGAACGACGTCGCCGACGCATCGGCCGTGGCGCTGTGTCACTACTACAGCAACCGCCTGTCGGGTGTTGATGCTTTGACGTGACGTTTCTCGCTCGACTCCGGCGTGTAGACGTCCAGCGGTTCGTTGCCTCGTCCTATTCGCCGCAGATACTTATCGCCCGCTTCGCCGCGAAAGCTCCGCAGCCATTGGTCATACAGCCGCCGCTGTTCGCGATCGCTCAGGTCCCCCGGGTCGGCGTTGGTGAGGGCTTGTTGCCGCAATGTATACAGCGTGATCGCGACCGAGACCGAGACGTTCAGGCTTTGGGCAAACC
>CALFYU010000185.1 GCA_937952455.1 uncultured Planctomycetaceae bacterium | reverse complement strand
ATGCTCCTCCAGGCCCTTGTCGTTTCGGTGCCACATTAGGCGGGTGTCTTGAGGCGACAGGCTTGAGGACAAAGGCCGTATGCTGTAGATCTTAGACTTTAGGGTTGGCGCAGCTACTCCGTTTGGCCATCATGCTCTAATCTCTGGCCACTGACCACCGGCCACGAACCACTCGTTTACTGCCCTCTGCATACTGCCTACTATTACCCCCCAAATCCCCGGCGCGAGAACATGGTCGCGCCTGTGACGATGACCAGCGACAAGCTGCGGCGGGAGATTGCCTTCGAGGCGGCCCGTCTGATGTATTCCCGGCAGGAATCGGAATATTACACGGCGAAGATGAAAGCGGGCCGTAAGTTGTGCCGCGGCTGGGTCAAACCCCGCGACTTGCCCAGCAACGCCGAGATCCGCGACGCGATTCAAAGCTTCGCCCGTCTGCACGAAGGGGAGGAGCGGACCGCCAATCTGCGGGAGATGCGCGTTGCGGCCCTGCGGATCATGCGGCTACTGCAGCGGTTCCGCCCGCGGCTGATCGGTAGCGTGATGACCGGCCACGTCCGCCGAGGGTCGGATATCGACATTCACGTCTTTTCCGACAGTGTCGAAGCGGTCGTCGCCGTGCTCCGCGACGAAGGCATTCCGCATGACCTGGAGCGCAAACAGGTCCGCAAGCACGGTGAAGAACGCACGTTCAACCACGTACATTTCCACGACGAGTTTCCGTTTGAACTGACGATCTATGCGGCCAATCTGGCGCATTACGTCTTTAAAAGCTCCGTGACCGGCAAAGCCATTGAGCGGGCCAGCATTGCCGAATTGGAACAATTCCTGGCAGAGGAATATCCCCAACTTGACCTGGATCACGCCGTAGCAGAGGTCGAAGAGCGGGTCGACCGCTTTCAGATCTATGAAATGCTGCTCATTCCGCTAGAACGGGTGAAACAAGCGAAGAAGTATCATCCCGAAGGGGACGTGCTGTACCACAGTCTGCAGGTTTTCGACCTGGCCCGCGAGGAACGCCCGTACGACGAGGAGTTCTTGTTGGCGGCGTTGTTGCACGACGTCGGCAAGGGGATCGATCCGGACGATCACGTCGCCGCCGGGCTGGAAGCGCTCGCGGACTATATCACGCCTCGGACCGCTTGGTTGATCGAACATCATATGGAAGCTCATGCCGTGGCCGACGGCAGCATCGGTGCCCGCGCGCGCCGCCGGTTGGAAGCATCCGACGATTTTGAGGAATTGATGCTGTTGGAAGAGTGCGACGACGCGGGGCGCGAACCGGCCTACGATGCGCCCGATCTTGATGAAGCGCTGGATTATTTGCGCGAGTTGGCGGCGATGTGCGGGTGACCGGGTGAATGGAATTCGGGCGTTACCCCGCGGCGGAGCCGGGGGGTCAAGCGTTATGCCAACCCTGTTTCCCAATCAACGGCACGAACCGCACGTCACACAATTTTTTGGCCCGCAGCCCGTCCGCGTTGCGGGTGATGCACTTGAGTTCCTGAACGTCCTCGCCGCCGACGGGAATCACCAAACGGCCGCCGAGGGTCAATTGCTCGCACAGCGCTT
Source organism: uncultured Planctomycetaceae bacterium (assembly GCA_937952455.1). Lineage (GTDB taxonomy): Bacteria > Planctomycetota > Planctomycetia > Planctomycetales > Planctomycetaceae > Symmachiella. Next base: position 11,641 of record CALFYU010000185.1, on the reverse strand, counting down.
GCGGCACGCCGGGGGCGGTGGCAGTCACCAGGATGCCGTCATACGGTGCGCCGGCCGGATGTCCCAACGTGCCGTCGTCGACGTGGTATTCGATGTTGTCGTATCCCAGCGAATCGAGGACGACCTGTGCCCGGCGGGAGAGCGGGGCGATACGTTCCACAGTCACGACCTCGCGGCACAACTGCGACAAAATCGCTGCCTGGTAACCACTGCCGGTGCCGATTTCCAGCACCTTCTCGCGCCCCGTCAGTTTCAACGCCTGCGTCATCAGGGCCACGATATAGGGTTGGCTGATCGTCTGGCCGTCACCGATCGGCAGGGCGGTGTTCTCATAGGCCCGGTGCCGCAGGTTCTCCGGCAGAAAGCGCTCGCGGGGGGTGTCGGCGACGGCATCCAGCACGCTTTGATCGGTGATGCCGTCCCGCCGGAGCGTTTGAATCAATTCTTGGCGGCTGGATTGCAAGTTCATCGCGCTACGGACCTCTGGGCAAACCGTCCCGGCGCGGGTTGGGCGGCCGCGTCCTCCGTGCGCCAGTCGATCAGGTGGAACTCCACGTTCTCCTGGCCGCGAAAGCGGTTGATGGTTGGTTTGTAACAGATCGAAATCGGCCCCTGGACGTTGGCCAATTCATCGGCCCACTCGCCGTTGCCGAACGAGACACCCCGCATCACACGGCCGTATTGGCGGACACGGATCGACAAATGCCGGTCGCCGCCTCCCATCTTACGCGGCGGCTCGACCAATTCCACTTTTGTGCTGGCCAACACCGGGCGGGGGTTGCCCTGTCCGAAGGGGCCAAGCTTGTCCAGTTCGCTCACCGCGCGGTGCGTGAGGTCCGCCAGGCGGACTTCGGCGTCGATGGGGATCTCCAGATCCCGCGCATCGACCTCGTGATTACTCGCGACGAAATTACAAAAGGCCGTGCGAAAGTCGTCCAGCCGGTCTGCATGGATCCGCAACCCGGCGGCGGCCTGGTGCCCGCCGAAGGTCAGCAGATGCTCTGCTGCCGCCGTCAATCCCGCATACAGGTCGAATCCGGCGAACGTCCGGGCGGAGCCTTGTCCAGTTTGATCCTGTTTGTTCAGCGAAATCATGATCGCCGGCTTTTGAAAATGGCTGGCGACCCGTCCGGCGACGATGCCGATCACTCCCGCATGCCAATCCGCATCGGCCAGCACCAGCGCCGGAGCCTGTTCCCAATCGGGATTCGCGGCGACCTGTTCCTTGGCCTGTTTGAGCATCCGTCGTTCGACCGTTTTGCGAATGTCGTTTTGTTGATTCAAGTAATCGGCCAACGTGATCGCGCGTTCCCGTTTTTCGGTCGTCAAAAGTTCCACCGCCAAGCGGGCCTGTCCCAACCGTCCAGCGGCGTTGATCCGCGGGGCCAATCCAAAGGCGACGTCTTCCGCATCGAGCAGCCGGTTGTTGTTGAGTTCGCTGATCTGCATCAAAGCTTTGAGGCCGAGATTGGCGCGATCCAGCAAGCTGTGCAATCCGTACCGCACGATCACGCGGTTTTCGCCCACCAAGGGTACGACGTCGGCAATCGTGCCGATGGCGGTCAGGCCGACGGCGTCTAACAAGAACTCGCGCATCCGCGGTGAGGCGTTCTTGCCGTCTCCCAGCTGTTTGCAGATCGCCCAGGCCAACTTAAACGCCACACCCGCCCCGCACAACTCGCCGAACGGATAATCGGTCCCCGGCAACCGCGGGTGCACGAGGCAATCCGCTTCCGGCAGCGCGTCGGCGAATTGGTGGTGATCGGTGACGATCAATTCCAATCCTAGCTCGCGGGCATAGGCCGCCTCTTTGATACTGGCGATTCCGCAGTCGACGGTGACGACCAGAGAGTTCGGCGTATCCTCGTGAATCGATTTGAGGGCTTCGCAATTGAGGCCGTATCCCTCCTCCAACCGGTGCGGGACGTAGTAATGCACGTCGCCGCCGGCCAGTTTCAGACAATGCCACAGCAGGCTCGTCGCGGTGACGCCGTCGACGTCATAGTCGCCATAAATGGTGATCGGCCGTTTGTCGCCGATGGCCTTGAGAATCCGCTCGGTCGCTTCGGGAACCCCCGGCAGAGCTTCGGGGGGATGCAGGTCGGAAAGCTTAGCGTCCAAAAAACCGCGGGCGGCATCAGCCGTGTCGTACCCGCGGGCGTAGAGCACTTGCGCGGCCAGCGGAGAAAGTTGCGTCGCCCCGCACAACGTCCGTGCCGCTGCCTGATCATAGGGCGCAAATCGCCAAACTCGTCCCATTGTGCGCCCCCGTCCCGTCCATGCGCGGCACAGCCGCTTGGTGCGAGCTTCCGCTCGAAATCAATGCGCCGCTCCCGATGGTCGCTGCGCCGTCCATTTACGCTTTACGGGTTTATTACAACAAAGCAGCGCTTGTGAGTCAAAGGGGGGCAGTCATTCCCCAATGGACAATAACACCTTCCCCGCTCGCTCCGGCTGCTCGGCCGTTTGGACCGCTTCGGTGACAGTCTCCAACGGGAATGTCTGGCCGACTTCTGCCGTGAGGACGCCATCGCGGATCAGTTTGGCGACTGTCTTGACCAGTTTCAATTTGCCGATCAACTTCAGCGAATTCATGTAATTCGACAGCCAGAACCCCCGGATCTCCGCACCGGGCGTCATCAAATCCCGTGGGGAAAACGACAGCGGCTCGTTGGAGAGCGTGCCGAACAGGAGCATTCGCCCGCCCGGCGCCAGCGACTTCACAACGGCCGAGCCGAGTGGACCGCCGACGGGATCGATTGCAAACCGGACGCCCCGACCGCCGGTCAACTCCGCGACGGCGGCCGGCAATTCGTCGGGACCGGCTGCAACTACGGCATCGCCGCCGAGGGACTTTAATTCGTCGATTTGCTCCTGGCGGCGGACGACGTTCAGCGTCCGAAACCCGAATTGGCGGCCCAGGCGAATCACCATTTTGCCCAGAGCCGAACCGGCGGCCGTTTGCAGCAGCCACTCGCCGCGGGGAACGCATAACACCTGCCGCGTCATGACGTAGGCCGTTGCGGGATTGACAAAAAACATGGCGGCTTGCTCGACCGACAACTCTTTGCCCAAGGGGATGGCCTGTTTGGCGGGGATCACCGTTTGTGCCTGCCAGTTGCCGGTTGAGTTGTTGAGCACGGCGACCCGCTTGCCGACCAGAAATTTGCCCAGTAAGCCGCCCCCCGATTCCTCGACGATGCCGACTCCCTCAAAACCGGGTGTGGCGGGAAGCTCAGGACGGATGCCGTAAATCCCGCGGATCATCATCAAGTCGGACGGGTTGACCGGACTGGCCAACATCCGCACGCGGACCTGCCCGGAGGCCGGAGTCGGCTGGTCGCGCGATTCGAACTGCAGCACATCGGCCGGTTCGCCGAATTGGTTGAAGACCACTGCCTGCATGGTGAGTGGGGCCTTGGGGTTTGCGATGCTGTTTGGTTGGATTGAACGTTGGATTGAGTGTTTTTCGCCCTGTACGACGGCGGAGCCGTCGGTTTGGGGAGTTAGAGTTGTTTGACGTTGTTTTTCAGGACGCCGAGACCTTCGATTTCGACTTCGGTCACGTCGCCGTCTTTCAGGAAAACCGGCGGCTTGCGGGCCATGCCGACGCCGGGGGGCGTGCCGGTGAAAATCACGTCGCCGGGTGCGAGTGTAAACAACTGTGAAATGTGGGCGATGATTTCATCGATGCCAAAGATCAACTCCTTGGTGGACGAATCCTGCATGGTTTCGCCGTTGAGCCGCAGGGAGATGGCGAGTTGGTGCGGATTCTCCACTTCGTCCGCCGTCACGACGTAGGGACCGATCGGGGCAAACGTGTCGGGCGTCTTTCCCAACATCCATTGCCCGCCGGGACGGCCGACCTGCCAGTCGCGGGCAGAGACGTCGTTGCCGACCGTGTAACCGGCGACGTGTTCGAATGCATTCTCACGGGCGATGTTGCGTCCGCCGCGGCCGATGACAGCGACCAATTCCGCTTCGTAGTCGACTTTCTCGCACACCGCGGGAAGTTCGATCGTGGCCTCGGGTCCGATGACTGCTGTGGAAAACTTGCTGAAGCAAATCGGCTCTTCGGGAATCGGCGCGTTGCTCTCCACGGCGTGGTCGCGGTAATTGAGGCCGATGCAAATCACCTTGCCCGGTCGCGGAATCGGCGCGAGCAATTGTCCCGTCACAAACTTCCCGGCGGCCGCCCCTTGCTCCGCTGCCGTGCGGATCTGTGAAGGGTTTCCCGGCAGTTCGGCGAGGATTTCGGAAAGAGCTTTTGGCAGCGACGCGTCGGCTGCGTGCAGGTCAACAAATCGATCGTTAACAACCGCGACGGCGCGGGTCCCTTGGTCGGTTTGCAAGGTTGCCAAATGCATGACTATCGGCTCCTGACTCGATGAGGCGTCTCGTGTGCAGCCGCGTTGACTGCGGCAGTTTTGTTCAAACCGGGGATTGTTGTCGTTACCGGCGCGCGTTAAAACGCGTCGCTTTCGAGGCCGCCATCATACGGCGGTGGGGGGTCTCTGCCAATCAATGAGCAAATATGTCCTCCGCAGCTGCCCGAGAGCGTTCTGAGACGGGCCAGACTTCGGGGCCACGAAGTATGGGTAAAGCGTTAAGAGTCCGAGAAAAACGCCAAAACAGGCCCAGATTGGCCCAAATACGAGGCATTAGGGTCCAGAAATACCCGAAAAATGTTTCCCTTTGCTTAATTCAGTCGATAAGATTAACAGAGAGTACCTGTTGTGGGAGCCGGTCTATGCCCATCTGTCTCACTCCGCACCTGGGCGGAGATCCGATTAAATTGGATAAAGCTATCCTGTTAATCGGTCGGCATCCGAATTGCGACATTATCCTGCTGTCGAGCCGAAAAGTATCGCGAATTCACTGCTGCATCGCCCAGGCGGGAGACCGTCTGTTGATCCGTGACTTGGGAAGTACCAACGGCGTGCGGGTCAACGGCGAGAACGTTGACATCTCAGAAATCCGTGATGGCGACGAAGTCATCATCGGCGATTTGCAGTTCCGCGTGGGAGACACGGCGGAAAATCGTCCGCTGCGCGAGAACGCACGAAACGGTTCCGACGAAGCGATGCCGGTCAAACAGTTCACGGGACTGGACTCGGCGGAAACGCCGATGGTTGGCGACAACTCCAGCGCTGATGAGTACGGTCTCGTCGAGGAACCGAGCGCTAAAGAAAGCTCGTACGTCGAATTGAGCGATTCCCACGTCGACGCCGTTTGATGCGTTTCTTGAGGGTCACGAGCGCTCGTAGGTCAGGCTGCCGCCTGACGAAACTTCCAGGTTGAATGTCCAACGACGTTTGCGTCAGGCGGGAGCCTGACCTACGCGGTTGGTGGGAGGTCTTCAGCCCAGATCGGTGACGGCGCGGCCCACACAGAGCCGCTGTTCGATGCGCTGGAATTCGTCGTAATAGGTCAGCGAACTGTCGATGCCCAGATGCTCGAGAATCGTGGCCGTCAGGTCCGCCGGCGTGACCGGCTTGTCGGCGATGAACCCGCCGTTGGACGTCGTCTCGCCATAAGCCTGGCCGCCCCGCACGCCGCCCCCCGCCACAAGTGCGGTGAACGCATGCGGCCAGTGATCGCGGCCCGTCTTTTCGGTCATCCCGTTTTGCGTGATCAGCCCGATCTTGGGTGTGCGTCCGAACTCACCCAGCGCGACCACCAGCGTGGTCTCCAACAATCCCCGCTGATCCAGATCCTGCAGGAACGCGGAAAACGCGCGGTCAAACAGCGGACAGAGATCGTTTTTCAACTTAGGAAAGTTTTGGTGATGCGTGTCCCAGTGCGGCGAGACCTTGTCGAACCGCGTGTCATCGTCCCAATTGACCGTGATCAGCGGGATGTCGTTTTCCACCAGTCGCCGCGCGAGTAGCAGGCTTTGCCCGAATTTCGTCCGGCCGTACAAGTCGCGCACGACTTGCGGCTCCTCAGAGAGCGAGAAGGCGTTGGTCGCCTGCGAGGTCTCCACCAACCTCATCGCGCCGGCATAGTTTGTGTCGACCAACTCCTCCAATTCGCCGGCGTCGGTACGGCGCTCGGTCAACTTTTCCAATTGTGATCGCAACTGTTGGCGGCGATCGAATCGCGATCGAGTGACCCCTTCGGGGAACTTGACTCCTTCGACTTGAAACTCCTGCTGCCGCGGATCGCCGCTGATCAAAAACGGGTTCCAGTTCTCCCCCATGCGGCCGCCGGTCTGTCCGGCGATCCGTTTGTCCTGTCCCTCAAACTGCGTGTACCAGGGGAGTACCACCGAGGCAGGCAGCCCGGACGTGGAGCGTCCGTGGCGGGTGACCATCGCGGCGATCGAGGGCCAGTCTTCCGGACGCGCCTGGTCCGTAACAGGCGGGCCGAAATAGGGACGGCCGGAATAGATCTCGCTGCAGGCGGGGCCGTGCACGCTCATCTTGTGGGTCATCGACCGCAGCAGGCAGAACTTGTCCATCTGCTGAGCCAATAACGGCAGATGTTCGGCAATGCGGATGTCGGGAGTGACGGTGGCGATCGACTCAAACTCGCCGCGGATCTCTGCCGGGGCGGCGGGTTTCATATCCCACAGGTCGATGTGGCTGGGACCGCCAAAGAGAAAAATGAAGACACAGGAGCGAGCCCGCGGTTTGGTCGTGGGAGACTGGGCGACGGTCGCCGCCCGCAATTGGACCAGTTGCGGACTCGTCAAGCCCAGCAGGCTGAGCCCGCCGATTTGCAAGCACTTTCGCCGCGGCAACTGAGGCCGATCCGCCAACACGTTCAACATGGGATGCGATTGCCCTCCGCCGAAAAGCCGACTTCTCGCTCCGCAACGGCATCGGTACGGCATGGTCCGATTATAACCGATTTTCGCGGCACGCGATATGAAATGGGAACGATGCGAGTCAAAAAGAACGCAGATCTGCGGCAGGTCGACGGTGTGAAACAGTGCGTTATCAGAGACTAATTCGGCGGCTTATCTCAATGACTTGAATAGTAGGAGTTGACGGCGGGTTGTCCGGAAAAATTGGGTCCGGCTTGGTCGTCCGCCGCAGGGGCGGGGCCAGGAGACTCTCACACAGCGCCTTTGAAAGGTGAGTGGCCGGTTGCTAGGACTTGGTTGCGCGTGTTGGAACGTTTTTGCGCCAACCCGACAGTCTACTATCTAAATTCAATAAAACTCACGCAAAGCCGCAAAGCTCGCAAAGGCATTTGCAGCGTCAAATCAGTTAGGGGCGACCGGAGCGTAGCTCGTCAATCGCGATGAAGCAAAGCTCTTTGGGATCGCCTTCCTAGCCAATCAAACAACATCGCGCGACTGACTCTTCTATATCTTCTCTTTGCGAGCTTTGCGGCTTTGCGTGAGGTCTTATTACGAGCCTACTGCTGTTCGTAATTTCACCGGGTGCTGAGACCTTCGGTCGAGCAAGTATCGTCCAGTGATCGCGCGCCTATGAGCCTCGTTCACGAGGCTTCTCGCTGTAAGTACGTGAGGTGCGGTGTTGGCTGAAGCCGTCGTATCGAGAACCCCCGTAAACGGGGGTCGAGTTTTCGGCGCGATGCTGAGCGCAGACCCGCCGTAAACGGGACTCTTGTGCGACGCGGGTGCACTAGTCCGACCGCCTAGCGATTAAGGCCTACAACCTGTCATCCCCTCAAGCCTGTCGCCTCAGGCCTCATCTCGGAGACCTTCGGTCGAGCAAGTGCGGGGTCAGGAGACCCGCGCACAACACCAGCGCCCCGCGCACAACACCAGCGACCCGCGCACAACGCAAGGTCGCCGGCATAGACCTACGCTTCCACAACCGCCCGCATCTTTTCCAGTCCCCTGCGCGCGACTTCCAACGGGTCCTGCTGCCAAAGTTTTTCGTTGAACAACTCCAGCGACAACCAACCGTCGTAGCCGATTTGTTTGAGCAGGGCGATCATTCGCGGCAGGTCGAGCATGCCGTCGCCGGGGTAGACGCGGTCGCGGTCGGCCTGTTGCTCACGGGGCGGCTGGGCGGGGGCGTCGTTGAAATGGCACACCGCGATTTGCTCGGGCTTGAGCGGGGCGATGCTCTCCAGCGAGCCGCCGCCGCGAAAGATATGGAATGGATCAAGCACGATTGTCCCGTCGGGATGACCGGCGATGGTGATAATCTCCAGCGCGTCTTCGATGGTGTTGATATCCTCGACGAATCCCAAAAACTCCATCGCTGGTTTGACGCCGATCTCGTGACCGATCTCCAACAGTTCGCGATAGTTGGCCGCCCCCCGCACGCGATCGGCGCTCTCCCGCGGCGGTCCGGCAATGATGTGTGCCGCTCCGACCGCTTCGGCCTGTTCCATCTTCCATTTGCAGGCATCCATGTTGGCGGTGTGTTCCTCGCCGGCCGACTCAAACCAGCCCTTCATATGGATTGTCGTCGGGACACGGAGGTTTTGGTCGCCCAACGCGACGACAATGTCGTGAAGCTGACCGCCTTGCTTCAGATGGGCTTCAATGTCGTCGTGCCACAACTCAATGCCCGCGAACCCGGCGGCACCGGCGATGCGGATTTTTTCCAACAACGGCACCGGCCGAATCGTGCTGGAATTGAGTGCGTACGAAAATTGATGGTCCGGCATCGCGCAGACGACTTCTTGACTGAAGGAGATCGGCAAACCCGCCGCGCACTATACCACATGCCGCCACACGCCACTATGGTCGCGGACGCCGAGGGACGTATAGTCAGCCAACGGTTCGCGAAGAGTGATACGTCGACTCAGGCGATTGCCAGCGGGGGCCTGGACCACTTCAAGCCTAACCAAATGCCGGCCGAAATCCCAATCAAGGCCGCAGTCTCGAACCAGTAGGGATAAGGGAGCATCGAGATGTTGAGCACCAGGGACGCCAATAGCAGAAACGCGATGAACAGAGCACATCCACGGTTTGCCAATCGCCCGGCCACCCACGTGCCGGCGAAGGCGGTGCCGGCCCAGAGGGGAACGACCACGGCCAGCACCCAAGCCGGGTAACGTTCGACGTGCCGACACATCTCCTCCATCGATCCATCGAAGTCCGCGGGTACGGGATGGACGACGGCGCTGAAGAACTCCACGGCGACGACCAGAATGAATATCACAACCAGCGCCGCCGCGATCGCAACCACACCTCGCACGATAGCAGCCATGTGACGGCCCTTTTGATTTGCTTGAGCGACGACAACCGCAATAAAGCGCGCCGAGGACTCGTCTTTCGCAGCGCTATTGAGGTGCGGGGAGGTTGGGGAAATCGAAATTCGACTCGGCATTCGAAAAGGATGACTCCAAGTCACTGATCGTCTTTTCGAGTTGCTGTTTTTGTTCTTCCCACTTCTCCCCGGTGGCGTCGGTGAATTCCGAGAGTTGGGACTTGGCCTTCCGCAGGAACTCGTCAAGCTCCTGCGCGGTTTCCCGCCACTTCTCGCGCTGATCCTCGGGAAGTTGCTCGACCTGCTCGTTGAGGGCGTCCAAACGTGAGCCGAAACCATTGAGCTTTCCGTCGAATTCGGTCGTATAGTCTTCGCGGTCAGAAGCGGTGAGGCCGCCGTCGCCGGTGTCAATCGCTTCGGGCGTTTCACCGCAACCCACAGCGAAACAGGCAAAGAAGACAGCCAAACCGACCTGACGAATCGTCGCTCGTGACATCGTGAATCATCCCCATCATCGAAAATGTGATTGCAGAAGCCGCGCCGCGGCCAAGTCCCGATGAGTTTAGCCGTTCGCGGACCATTTTGCACCGTTCAGCCAGCGAATTGGCGGCGCGGCGGGCAGATTCCCGCCCGCGCCGCCGGAGAACGGTTTGCGGTGTGCCAACCCCACCCTGTTGAAACGATTCGCCTCGACACCATAGAACATCGCAGTACACTAAAAACGACTGCGACTTGGGTGCGCAGCTGGCGAGGGGATTTGACGGAGCGAGCGGGGAGTACCAGCCGATGCGGCGATCGCCGTGGTTTACAATCTTGCGAATCAAAAAAAAGACGGATGTTCCGCGCATGATTGAAGCAGGCAGAGCCACAACGCCGCGGCGGATCCGACCGATAGTGCTGGCATTGTCGCTCCCACTGGCGCTGAGCGGTTGCGGCGGCGATTCCCCTTCCCAGGTCCGTCCACCGGGGACGGCAACGGAGACTCGAAATGGCAAGAACAAACGCGATGTGTCCGCTGCCCACCCGCCCGCTCCGCCGCGGCAACCGGCAGAGCCGCAGATTGTTTATCGTCCCGACGACAACCGCCCGCAGCACGACGATGAGCAATTGAGCCAACTCGGCATTCACCGTTATGAATCGAAACGGCTGGTGTTGTACACCGACATCGCCCCCAATCTCGCGCAGCCGTTGCCGGGGTTGATGGATCAGGCGTACGACGCCTGGGTCGAGTATTTCGGACCGCCGCCGCCGAATCGAGCGGGGACCGAGTTTCAGATGACCGGCTACATCATGGCGGATCGTCGGCTGTTTAGAGAGACCGGATTGCTCCCTGAAGACCTCCCGGGTTTTGAGCACGGACGAAATCGCGGCACTGTGTTTTGGATGAACGATCAGGAACACGACTATTATCGCCGGCATTTGATGATCCACGAAGGGACACATTGCTTCATGACGGCGCTGCCGGGAGTGTTGGCGCCGAGTTGGTATATGGAGGGGATGGCGGAACTATTCGGTACGCATCGCACCGATGCCGAGGGACGGCCGACGTTTCGCATCATGCCTGAGAAGTCACTGGCGGTCCGCGGTTGGCGCCGGCAACAGATCATCGCCGCCGAACGTGCCGGTGGTCGCACGCATTCCCTGACAGATATCTTTGCCTACGAGCACAACAGTTTTCTCAAGACCGAATCCTATGCATGGTCGTGGGCCTTGGCCAAGTTTTTGGATTCACATCCGCGCTACAGCGAGCGGTTTCGCGAATTGGGGCGCTACTTGCAGGGGCGGCAATTCACGCGTAAGTTTCAGCAGTCGTTCCGCGAGGATGCGGCCGACCTCCACCGTGAATGGGCGTTGTTCGCCGCGATGCTGGACTACGGTTATGACGCCCAGCGGGCGGCGATCGAGTTTGTACCGACGCGTCCCTTGGCGGCTGGAGAGGAAATCGAGCTGGAGATTCGGGCTGATCGCGGTTGGCAATCGACCGGCATCGATGTTGCGGAGGACGCCGCGTACCTGATTACCGCCGAGGGGATGGTGACATTGGCCGATGAACCGCGCCCGTGGGAATCCAGTCCCACGGGAATCACCATTCGATACGACGCGGGCGAGCCGTTGGGCGCGCTGCTGGCGATTGTCGTTCCGCAGCGAGCGGCGACGATACCCGCAAACGACGTGCAGCTCGTAGGAGACGCGGCGGTCTTACGACCGCGCAGTGCAGGCACGTTGTTTCTGCGCGTGAACGATGCGTGGGGCGAATTGTCCGACAATCAGGGGACGTATCGGGTACGCATTGCGCGCCGCTCGGGCAATTCTTGAGATCGTCCGCTGCGGAATCGTCCCCCGCAGACTAATGTTTGGACGCCACCAGGAGGCGGTTCATAACGCGTTTGACTCCGTCGACTGAACTGACCAGCGAACAGATGTCGCGTGTGGCCTCGATCGAATCAACGGTCCCTTGCAGGCAAATCCCCTGATCGATACGGCGTACGACGAGCGGA
>CALFYU010000184.1 GCA_937952455.1 uncultured Planctomycetaceae bacterium | reverse complement strand
AATGAACTGCCGCAAGGGAGCGAACGTGGCCCCCAACCGCGTCCGCCGCTGCGGAATCCGCGGCTGGCTCGTAAAGCCGATCGCCAGGGCCGCCGGCTCGACGCGCACTTCTCGCTCAAATTCCGCGAGCAGCTTCGCGAAATCGAACTCCGCGTTGTCCGAATCCCACGTGTCCGCCGCCACAACCTTGAAACGGACGCGGCAGTGCTGCTCCAGAATGTCCGAGGCACGTTCGATCCGCGAGCGGAGCCGCGCCTCCCAGCGTTTGCGAACGAACGGCTCCTCGTCGTCCACGAAGATCTTCACGGGAATCGTGCAGATCTTATCGGCAAACGGATCGACATCTCGATCCGGTTCGCCCGCTGCAGTTTTCCGTTTGTCGTTTCCGTCATCTGGTCCTTGCACGTCCGCATTCTTGGCCGCGTCAGCAGCGAACCCAATGCGGTTCAATTCCATCAGGCCCGTGTCGCTCAGCGAAAAGAAACAAACGCTGTTCGGATCGATCGAATACTCAGTTTCGTTATCGCCGGGGCCAAAGCGGACCTCGATGGGGTTTGTCACGGGAATCGAGACCAGTTCCTGTACCGGCAAGGTGTGCGATTTCGGTTCGCTATCCTGCTCCCGGACGGTGAACGAGATCTCTTTGCCGGTGCGGTTGGCGAGCACAATCACATCGCCCCGCAACACGTCCACCGCGCCGCAGACGATGCTCAGCAGTCCCAGCAGGCAAGTTGAAAATCTCATTAACACAATACTGCCCCTGAAAAGGCCGCGAGCGCGCTCGGACGGTCCGATGCAATCCTGGCTTCAATTCATTCTATCCCGACGGAGGGCACATGCAATGCGAGCCGCCGCCGGTTAGTTTGGCGACTCAAGCCCCTTCCAACGGGCCGTGCCGATGGCGAAGTATTTATTTCGAAACGGCGGTTTCTTGCGGCTGGCGTACCAGATCCGCCAACTGCCATCGGGTAATTGCAGAATCGACTGGCTGGTCGTGTAGTGTGACTCCCAGTCGTGGGACGGGTCGGGACGAAAGACCGGGTTGTGAGGATTCTTGTACCAGTTGATTCCGTCGTTGCTGACGGCAAACCCGATCGCCGTCTTTCCCTCAAATTCCGACCAGTAACTGCCGTACCACATCAAGAACTGATCGCCCGACTTGACCACCGTCGGATAGAATAGCCGCCCCTGCTCCCACGCTTGTCCGATCCGCAGCACAGGTTCCTTGGTCACGTCCCAATTGCGGCCGTCGGCACTCTGTGCATGCCGAAACTTCCACGGCTCGGCCGCGACGTCGGTGTACCACATGTGATAGACGTCGCCGTCTTTGAGGATGGTGGGGGCATAAACGCCGCTCAATTGCGGTTCGCTGGGGGCCGTCCAGTGAATGCCGTCGCGACTCTGCGATTCGTGCAGATTGTGCACGCCGCTGCTTGAAAAATCGGTGGCGCTAAACCACATGCGCATTTGGCCGTCCTCGCGCAGCAGTGAACCATCGGCGTTCCGCAGCAGGGTGGGCGTGAGAATTGAATGCTTGCCGTCGCCGAATTCGAAGACGGGATTGTCGAGGTGTTTTTCAAAAACGCGTCCGTCTTTTGATGTCGCCAGCCCCAATCGAAAGACCCGCTCTTTGACCGTTCCCCGCGAACCGCAGTACCAGAGTCGAAACTGTTCATCTTCCCAGGCGACACACGGAGCGAAAATGTGCATATCGTCGAACGCGCCGTCGTCGCCAAGCTTGATGATCGGCCCTTCGGTATCACGCTTCCAGTCCTGCGGCTGCAGCCAACGTGCGCTTGCCGGCGGCGGCGCCGCCGCGCCTTCTGTCGTACAGGTCCCCATCGCTAACACGATCCAACAGACCGCGGCGCAACGGCGCCTAGGCACAATGAACGTCATCATCAACACCTCCCCGGGCAAAAGACGTGTGGCCCGCCGTCCGGCGGCGGAGTTTCGTTTGAGATATGGTGTCGTACCGGTACCCCAACTTGATTTGGGGCAACGTCCGCTGATTGGATGTGATGTCGTGTCAAACGGACGCGAAGCAGAGCTTCGCGAACGTGCGCTGTTAAGCAGAACTTGGAAACGAGCGCCGACCTTGATCAGAAATGAATGCGACTACTTGGCCGATGGTTCCGGGAGTTTGGGTTCGCGATTGAAACGGATGTTCTTGGGACCCAGGATTCTCATGTAGAAATGATACGCGGCCCCTTCGTTTAATACCTTGGCCAAGATGACGTTCCAGCCCGCTTTGAGATGGATCGGCACTTTGTCCTGGTCGGGGCGCGCAGTGCGGCCAGCGGTCTGTTTGTGAACCATTTCTCCGTTGAGCCAGACGCGGCACTGATCGTTGGATCCGACCGAGAGCACCGCATCCTGTTCCTCGGGAGAATGAACATACGTTAACGCATAAGCCGAGACGTTCGGCTGTTCGCCGAAGATCGCACCCAAATCCAATAATCCGCTGGCGGAAACGAGTGCCGACTGCCAGTTCAGCGGCATGCCGTCACGACCGGCGACCGGCTGCTGTGGATCGGAATTCTCTTCCGGTGGATAGGAGGTTTCAAGTTCTCCGGGATACGGCCCAATGACCCACCAATGAAAGTTGCGAGTCCTGAGTGCTTCCTGCGAATCGCGGTCCTTGAGGAAGGCCACCAGATCGATGAATTCCTGATAGTTCAGCAGTGCGATCACGTTGTCCGGCATGATGCTCTTTTCGTCCGGCTCGATGGAATCGATATCCGCTTTGGCGATGCGTGTGTCTTTGCCCTGCGCGTCGCGAATCACAACTTCCTGGTCGTTGTCCAATACCTTCAATCCGGCATGCACCAACCCCTGTGACGTGATGACGATGAACGACTGATACCCTTCTTTGATCTCCTTCGACGGATCGATCATCGACTCCAGAATCTTGGGGATCGAATGGGTTTCCCAAACCTTCGTCAAATCGGGTCCGGTCTTGCCGCCGATTCCTTCCAGCGTGTGACAACTTACGCAGCGGACCTTGTTTTGATCCAAAAAGAGCCCCATGCCATTCTGTGGGCGGCCGACGGTGGCCACCATTTCCTCGACTCGCTTGACCTCTTGCGGCTCCAGCGACAACGCCAGACCACCTGCCAGCACCCGCTTGAGCACGGCGGCCACTTGCGGATCCTTGTCCGCATGTTTGCGAAGCGCTTCGGAGACCACCGGCAACAGGCTCACCGGGAGCCGGCGATCGGCGTACAGCGTCCCGGCAAATTTCGCGCGTTCGGGAGAACTGCCCAACACACGAATCGCGGCCGCCTGATACGCCACGTCCTTGGTAGCAGCGATCGTTTCGCTGGAGACCGACAATGCATGGCGGAAATCGACCTCCGTAAGCGCCTCCAACGCGTCAGCCCGCAGCGGACCTTCCTTGGAGGTCAATTCGACAAGAACGGGGACCGTTTCGTCGGCTCTTAGCGCACCAAATGTCTTGAGTATCTCGCGCTTTTCCTCCAGCGGCGTCTGCTCCGATCTTAAATTGGCCGATAGCGCGTCTATGGCGGCGATCAGTCCTAGATCGCGAATATTCTGCATCACATTCCGCCGCACATCGGAGGAGTCGGAGTTGATCAACTTGAGAATCATCGCCTGCAGCCGCTCCGGCGCGACGCCCCCCACCAATGAGACGGCGCTCAGACCGGCCAGTGTCTCCTCCACGGTCGCCTGCGGATGGGCTTCTAACCAGCGAGCGACGGCATCGCCGGTGATGGGCGGGTTGAGCTGATAGTTGCGATACGAGGCGAATAGCCGGATGCGTTGATCGGGCGTCAGTTTGTCAGCATGCGCTATCGCCGTGGCCAACTCATCGGCCGCTTCGCGCGTCCGTAAGGCCTCAAAAACTCGGACCGCCTTCTCGCGTGCGGCCGCGTCGTCCGATTGCAGCCAGCGAGTGAACTGCGAAATTCCCGCCTGTCCCGTGTGTTCCAACGCCCGGATCAGTCCGTCGCGATAATAAACGTCGCCCGTCTCCTCGTGATACAGGGCATTGGCGATCAGCGGCGCGACGCGGGCACCGTAAATCTTCGCCAAGGCCAACGCCGACTGCCGTTTGACGGCCAATTCGGTTTCCGTGCGGAACTGCAACTCAAGCCCGCGTGAAACGGTTGCGTCGGGGAGCAGGTACCCATGTGCGGGATTCTCCCCGTCCGGAACAAAACGCATACGGTTGCCCAGCCCATCCGCCGCCAGCCGGCGGATGTTGGGGTCCTGGTCAGATAATGCCGTCACGAGCGCCGCTTGCACTTGGTCGTTCCAAAACCGCTGCATGCCGCCCAAAGCGTGCAGTTTGGCGTGGACAGGTGCCTTTTCATCGGCAAGGATCTTGAGAAAGGTCTCGCGATGTTTCTCACCCCGCCGGGCCAATTCATCCGTTGCCCGGACCCGTTGCTCGAAATCACCCGTCTTCAGGACTTCGACCAATTGGGTATCATCCGCCGCGGCCAGCTTCGACCAACTGTCCATCGGTTTGAGCGGTATGGCCGGCATCTCCGGTGTGCCGGACCAACTCAGCCGGTATAACCGCCCGTGCACGCCGTCGCCCCACAGTTTGCCGGCTCCGCCGGAATCGGTCCGCCAATCCAGAACATAGATCGCCCCGTCCGGCCCCATTGCCGCCTGGCAGGGACGAAAATAATCGTCGTCCGATTCCATCAACGTGAATTCCTGCGTGATGCGAAACGTCGCTCCGTGCGGCTCGACGAAATAGCCCCGCACCGACTTGCGATATACATCGGGATAAATAAACACGCGGCGGAATTCCTCGGGGAATGCGGTTCCCGTGTAATGCAACAATCCCGCCGGGGCGCCGCGGCCGGTTTTGATCATCGAAGGCAACTTGCCCGGCAGTTCGCCGTTGACCGCGCCCCGCTGGAAGTCGCTGCGGCAACATTCGACCTCGGGGAACAACCGCCATCCGTAGTCGGCTCCCTCGACGACATGCATGATCCGCACGCCCATGAACTTGGATCCGTCCTCCTGATCGTTGTCGACGTGGAACAGGTTGAAGTTTTCGTCAAAGACCACGTCGCGGTACGGATTACGAAATCCACGGGCAAATTCCGTCAGCCGCCGCCCGTCGGCCGCGCTGCGAACCACGACCCCGCACCGCATTACGTCCACGCGCGTCCCGTCGACTCCTTCTCCGCGATTGTCGTTGTCGCCCGACGTCACATACATCAGCCCGTCCGGTCCGAACGTCACACCGGAAATCTGATGATGGTGAAAGCCGCAAAACCCACGGAGGATTTCTTCCTGTTTGTCGTCCGGCCCGTCCGGCTGGGACTGTCTGCGGCGAATGACATGTGGCACTGATGGCAGATACGCCGAGACGTCATTAACTGACACGGATGACGAGAGTTCCAGATCGTCCATGACGACTTGCGCCGAATCAAATTTTCCATCGCCCGTGGTGTCCTTCAACGCCTTGAGCACGTCCGGCACGTCCTTGGTCATCCGCAGGATGCTTAGTTGCGTGCCGTCCTTGAGCGTGACGTCGTAGTACGTCTGTTCGGCCGACTTGCCTTTGACCCATTCCAGCACGTAGAGCGTGCCGTCCGGTCCGAACCGCATGCCGACCGGATTGACGACTTGCGGTTCGGTCGCCACGATTTCGACCTTAATCCCCGCCGGCGTCTGGTAGCCCGCCAGCTCGGGGTTCAGCGTCCCCTGGTCGATCATCTTGACCCAGGCCGGAGCCGGCTTGGGGGGCGCCTGCACCTTGTGGTAGTCGAATTCCGGTTCGTCAGCGCTGGCCGCACCGGTCAGGCAAATCAGTGCAATGGCCAATACCCGGAACATCGCGTATCGAATCACCACGGGTTCCTCGTCTCCTGTCGGTATCACAGTCTCGTCACATGATAATCTATGTGCGGCGCGGCATTACTTTTAGGTTACGCTCTCCAGCGAGTCTACGCAATGTGTGCGGTCGGCCGGCCTCTCCCACGGCCCGAAACCTGGAACCGAACTCCACACGCGATCGCTGGCGGCCCGCCCCTCGATTTTGGTACTTTTGGAGATTCCCGCCGTTCGGCCGCCATGAAATCCGCCCTCGTAGAAAGACCGTCGCGATGTCCTCTAACGCCACCACCGCCCCGGCTGTGTCCGAATTGCCGCCCCGGCTGATGTCTCTCGACGCCCTCCGCGGGTTCGACATGTTTTGGATCGTCGGCGGGGCGGGTTTTGTCGAAGCGGTCGCCGCCTCCATCAAACCCGAATACGGCGAAAAGGTCGCCTTTCTCACCGAACACCCCGAATGGAATGGCTACACGGCCTACGACCAGATCTTTCCGCTGTTCATGTTTATCGTCGGGGCGGCGATGCACTTTTCGCCGCTCCGGCAACCCGATTCCGGCCCTCCCGCCTCCAAGCTCTCTGCGTGCGGCATCCGGCGGTGATTGCTACTGGTGCTGTGCAGCG
>CALFYU010000183.1 GCA_937952455.1 uncultured Planctomycetaceae bacterium | reverse complement strand
GCGCCATGTGCGCTCATTCAACAATCAACGCACATGGCGCACCTTCTTGTCGCTGCGCGACCCAGCCAATTCTGGCTGGGCCACCCCCGGGAATGCATCTTACCGCTGGCGTCACTTGGACGTCGCGTTGATCGTCGGGGCGGACGTTTGCAGCCAATGCAAGAGCACCTTGGCCACCTTGGCCAGACTCTCGCCGGAACAGGCGTTGGGAGCATCACGGGTCGTGTGCCAATGTGGAAAGTCAAAGTCGATCACGTCGCAGGTGGGAATCTTGGCGATTTCGTTGAGCGGGAGATGATCATCGCGGACTTCGTGTTTGACCCGGTCCACAAATTCCTCAACTCCCAATTGGGCGGCCGATTGCCACACTGACTTGGTCACGTCGGGAGCATAGTTGACGCTGTTTTTCTCCATGTAGATCTGCAAATTGCGGTCGGCGATCATATCGACCAAGACCCCCGCCTGATACCGCGGCCCGTCGGGGTTGTCGCGATAGGCCTCGGCGAAGTAAGTCGAACCCAGAAAATATTCGCCTTGGTCGCCGTAAATCAGTTCCTCTCCGTCGAACAGGACAAAATCGACCCCCAGATTCTCCGGCAGCGAATCCATATGATGCGCCAGTTCCATAAACAGCGCGACTCCGCTGGCGCCGTCATTGGCTCCCAGGAAAACCCCTTGCCGGCGATTGGTGGGATTGCGGTCCCGATCCGGCAGCGGCCGCGTGTCGTAGTGACAGCACAACAACACCCGCTGCTCGGCTTGCGGGTTCCATGAAATGATGGCGTTGTTCATGCGCACGGGAGTTCCCGTCAGCGGATGCCGCGCGTCGAACGGCTGATATTTCAGTTCGCAATCGAACTGGGCGAAATGCTTACCGATCAACTGCTGCTGCCGGGACATGCCGCGTGACCCGCTGATCCGCGGACCGATGCGGCAAAGTTGAAAGAGATAACCGTAGGCGCGTTTCGCGTCCGGTGCGGAGTCCTCGGCCCCCCGCCCAGCGGCCGCTGCGACCGACGACAATGTGACCGCAAGGCCCATTGCCACGGCAATCCGCTGCGGATGGAATGTTCTTCGATGAGCACTCATCATCAGTAAAAGCGGCTCCCAGTCTGAATTGGCTGCCTGTGTTAGTTTCGTAGCGGCACATCTCTTGGCACCGACAGCCGCACACGACCGCAGGCGGTCGGTTGGGGATCATCCCCATGAGGTCGGTGAATCCGCGTGTTGTCTACGGTGTGCCGCGCTCTTGGAATTATTCGGGTGCCTGGGGGTGGTTCTGCCGGGAATTGTTTCGTTCCTTCGGCTCTACGACAAGGACGTTGGACGAAAGCTCTTCCACCACCTGACCTTCCAGGCCGTCTTCCTCCAATCTCATGCGGCGCAATTCCGAAGGTTTGGTTCCCGGCGGGAGTTTACCGAGATTGCAGACCGGTTCGCCCGGGCTGGTGGCAGGCAGGGTCGTCATGCCGATCACGACGGCGTCGAACGGGGCCTCGAGCATGCTCCGCCCGCGTCCCAACAGAGTTGTGTTGGTCGCCAGCGGGTGGCCCTGTTCGATGATGTCACCCGGTTTGACGTGGAACTGCAAAAACCCACCCCGCTCGGCGCGCATCCACTTGGACTTTTCGATAATCACCTGATAGTCGGGGCTTTCCGGCGGCCCGTCGAGCATTTCCAGATTTCGGAGCACGTTCTTAATGCCCCGCACGGCGGATTCGACGATTCCCGGTTCGACCTTCCAGACTTCGCCCCCCTCCATGATGATCGACGGGCAGCCCGCGCGGCACGCTTCGCGGCGAAATGCTCCCTGCGGCCCCTTGCCATTGATGATGACCTCGCAACCAAACGCCTCGGCCAATCGCCGGACCTGAGGATCAGACAGATCGCCCCGCACGTTGGGATAGTTCGTGCGGCGAACGGCCGCCGTATGCAGGTCGATTCCGTAATCGCAGCGGGAGACGATGCCTTGAAAGATCGTGCGGGCCATGCGGCCGGCCAAACTGCCCGATTCGCTGCCGGGGAAGGAACGATTCAAGTCGCGACGGTCCGGAAGGTAGCGGGAGTGCCGGTCGAAGGCCAGGATATTGAGCACCGGGACGAAAATCACCGAGCCGCGGAGCAGACGAAACTCCTCGTCCTGGATCAGATGCCGAATAGCGCCGGTGCCGTTGATTTCGTCGCCGTGCAGCGCCGCAGTGACGAAGATCACCGGACCCTCTTGCTCGGCGCGGCGGACGTGAATCGGGATCCGCACCGACATGCTGCTGTAGCTTTCGCTGACGGTGAGCTTCACGTCGCGCGACGTGCCAGGTGGAATGGATTCTCCATTCCATTCGTCGAGCGGTTTGCGGACGCGGGTGGGGGGCATAGACGGCTTAGCCTTTTTGGACCAGCATGGGTTTGGTTGAGGTCTCGTCGGCGTCCCCCAGGACCTCCTCCGCGACCGGAAGTTCAGGCAAGCCCCGAACCTTCTGCCGCCGTTTGCGGTGGGTTTTGCGGGGCACCAGGTCACGCATCAATTCGAGTTTACCAAAGCAAAGCAGCCGGTCGCCCGCCTCGAGACGCCGATCCGAACGCGGGTTGGGAATCACCGTAGTACCACGATGCAGCGTGAGCACGTTGATATCCTTGTCCCGCAGGCCCGACTCGCTCACGGTTTTTCCGACATACTCCGACCCGTCGGGAATATGAATCTCCGTCACGCCGTAGCCCCGGCTGACGGTCAGCCGCTGCCGCAGGTCGATTTCCGGAAAATCGACTTGTGCGGCGATAAAGTCAATAACCGCTCCGGCAATGTCCAGTTGCGTGCAGCGTTCGATCCCTTCCAGACCCGGCGAGGAATTGACTTCCATGATTTGCGGGCCCTCCTTGCCTTCTAGCATGTCGACTCCCGCGACGCGGAGCCCCATGATCTGCGCGGCCCGGACGGCGGTTTCGCAATACTTGTCGTCGAGTTTGACCGCTTCGGTCCGCCCGCCGCGGTGGACGTTGCTGCGGAACTCCTGCCCCTGCGCCACGCGGCGCATCGCCCCCACGACCCGGTCGCCGACCACGAAGGCGCGGATGTCGCGGCCCTTGCTTTCGGCGACGAACTTTTGAATCAACACGTTTTGCCGCTGGCTTTGCAGCAACTCGATGATGGCTTCGGCCGACTTAACCGTTTCCGCGAGGAGCACGCCGATCCCCTGCGTCCCCTCCAACAGTTTAATGATCACCGGGGCCCCGCCGATCCGCTCGATGGCGGGCAACACGTCTTTTTTGTCCCGCACGAACGTAGTTTGCGGAATGCCGATATGGTGCCGGCTCAAGATTTGCAGACATCGCAGCTTGTCGCGGGAATTGGTAATCCCGGCCGACGAATTTGCGCAGAAGACGTCCATCTGTTCAAACTGCCGGACCACGGCCGTCCCGAAATAGGTAATGGATGCACCAATCCGCGGCAGGACGGCATCGTAATGTGATAACTGCTTTTGCCGGAAATAGAGGTCCGGCTCACCCTCTTCCAAGTCGATGGCGAACTTGGTGGTGTTGAGGATCTTGATCTTATGTCCGCGCGATTCTGCCGCCTCGCGCAGTCGACGCGTGCTGTAGCACTTCAAGTTACAGGAGAGGATGGCGAGTTTCATGATCGCTCCGTTTTTGACGGGCTCCGGACTGATTTGTGATTCTGTTGCGTCTTGTGTTTCGCCTTAACCTTCGGCCGGCCCGCGTAAAATGAGGTTCCAGCATCCACTAGAAATCGACGTCGGAACGCTTCACGGCCCAACAACATCCGAAAACCCATTTCGTCGCGGTTGGCGAGCGTCAACTCCACCGGCCATTTCACGCCGAGCAGTTGCACGTTCGTGAGGATGACCGGCCGCAATTGGGCATACCCGCTGGAACTGCGGACCGTGCGGTACTCGAGGATTTTTGCAGAGGCCTGGATCGTCTTCTTCGTCTTGCGCTGCAGCGGGTGGATCTTGAACTTGACCCACTTCACGCCGTCTTTCTCAAATTCATGCAAATCAAAGGCATGCAGCGACGACGAGCGGGCACCGGTGTCGACCTTGGCCTTGATCTGTTTGATCCCCAAATCGGGAAGCCCCACCCATTCGCGCCACCCAATGATGGGCAGTTCGCGAGTTGACTTCTTCACCACGCCGGCCGCCTTGCTACGCCGCAGCTTTCCGTCTGTCTGTTTATGTCCCTGCGATTCCTTGGGCATACGGTCAGAAACCTTAGTGGAGCGCGCCGGACGGCGCCCTGGATCAGTTGCTCGGGTTGCCCTGAGCTCCCATTTTTCTCAGTTCAACTGACCTTGGCTCATCTTCACGCTTATGTTATTTGATTTCGCCGTTTTTGGCCATCTTATATGTGTCGATTCCCCGCAATTCGACGCAATCCCTGGATCACACGGCCGTTGCGAAGCCGCCATCATCGAACGCGTCCACCAGGGTGAGGCACAGCCGAGTGGGCGGAAGTGTCGTGTTGGATGAGTGACCCTCAGCACATCAATCTACGCGAGGCAGATTAGTCGTGATTCGGAATTTCCGCCATAAACTCAAACGACAATTTCCCTCCCACCGCTCGGGGCGGACGAATTTTGGTCGGTGCGTCACGCTGTTGGCCCTCTTTTGGATCTGCGGAACTGCCATCGCGCTCGCGCAACCCGACCCGGGCGGTCCGGGCGCCCCCCCGGCCGTGACGGTCGAATCGATCGAGGCCTTGCGAAAGCAATCCGCCGAATCCGCCGAATTGGACGCCGACACCAAACAGAAAATCGATGCCCTGTGCGCGCAGGGGCTGGAGTGCCTCAAATTGGTCGTCAAACTCAACGGCCAGGCAGAACAGTACAAACGCGAAACCGACGACGTCCAACAGCGCGTCGAAATGCTCCGTCGCCGGCTTGTGGAACTCCGCGATCAGAAGTTGCGCTTGCCGACCGAGCTCTCGCTGCCGGAGTTGGAACAAGAGGTGTCGCGCCGCGACGTGGCGTTGGCGGAACTCAAGGCGGCCCAGGCCCGGGCCGAAGCGGAGCCGGCCACCCGGGCCAATCGGCGGCGTGAGATCCGCGGACTGTTGTTGTCCGCCGCCCAGCGGATCGCGGAAGTTCAACAACAACTTGACGCGGCTCCGCCGGCCGAAGAGCCACAGCCGGTGGTCACGGCGCGGCGCTATGCACTCCAGGCCCGGCGGATGTACGTCGCGGCATAACAGCCGGCACTACAGAATGATCTGGCCAAATACGATGCCGAAGACGCGGTCGACTATTTGCGGTTGGAGCGGGACGTTCGCACGCTGGAGGTGACGACGGCCGCAACGGAATTGGGAATGCTGCAAGGCTTGCTCAGCCGGCGGCGGGCGGCGGATTCGGCGGCGGCGGTCGATCGGGCCTGGGCCACGGTCGCGGCCACCCCGCCGGATATGGCCGTTCACGCCAACGAAAACGTGACCTTCGCCGAGGCGGCGCATGCGATGAGTCTGCCCATGCAGGAAACGCGGAGCAAGCTTGAAGCCACCAAAGCCCGCCTTGAAGGAGTGCAGAAACAATTCACAGCGATCCAGCAACGCGTCAACGACATCGGTCTGACCGGCTCGGTGGGCGCACTGTTACGACGGCAGCGCGCCGGTTTACCGGACGTGCGTCGTCGACAGCAAAACGTCCAGGACCGAAAGACGCTCATCGAAGAGATGCAATATGCGTTGTTCGAATACGACGACCTGCGATCCGAGTCGAACGAAACCACGCTCCGGCGGATTCTGGGGAGTGTGTCGCCGCAGAACGAGGATGACAAGGAGACCTTCGAAGCTGCCGCGGCCGTGCTCGTCGAGCAGCGCCGCGAATTCCTGGACGGCGTGATCCGCAACTACAACGCGTATCTGGACATGCTATTCGAGTTGGACGCCACCGAACAGCGGCTGATTCGGGAAACCAAACGATACGAAAATTACATTGATGAACGGGTCCTGTGGATTCGCAGCAACCGGACGTTATTATCGGAATTTGACGTCGATGCGTCGGACGCGTGGGTTTTTGATCCGTCTCGCTGGGCGGAGGTCGGCCAGCAATTGTACGACGACGTCCTTGCCAACCCGTTGATCTACTCCATCGCACTGTTCACGTTGCTGGTCTTGCTGTGGCGCAAGTCGCGGTTTCGCCGCGAACTGGCGGCCATCAGCGTTGTCGCCGAAAGAGGGAGCTGTACGGACTTTTCCCTTACGTTCCGCGCCGGGTTTCTCACGCTCATGCTGGCGATTGCCTGGCCCGGTTTGATCGCGTTTGTTGCCTGGCGGCTGAATGTTGCCACAAACGCCACCCAGTTCACCCGTGCCGTGGCCCAGGCGCTGTTCGCGGTCGCGTGGGTTTATTTTCCGCTGGAACTGCTGCGGCGAGTCTGCCGCAAACATGGGCTGGCCGATTCGCACTTTGACTGGCCCCCCTCGACGATC
>CALFYU010000182.1 GCA_937952455.1 uncultured Planctomycetaceae bacterium | reverse complement strand
GGTCGGTTTCTCACGGACCCAACGGTCGGCGGCAGGTTCATCCGGCGGTTGATAACGCGAGTCGGTGGAGAGTCGTATGCGGTGGGTTTGATTGTCCAGACTGACGTGCACGGTGTAGATGCTGAACACGACCACGTCGCCCGGCTGATAACGTTCGGCCGTCCGCCAGGGAAGCCCCAGCTTCGATTGCAGCCGCGCCGGGTGCCGGCTCAGTTTGCCGTCCCCCAGCGGGCCAATCCACTCGTGCACATCCTGCGGCTCGCGGTCGGCCTTGTTCGTGCAAAACGTGTCAACGTCCCCTTCGTAATGTTTCTTCAAGCGGTCCAGGCGATGCGAGCCGGGCATGACCGTCAGCCCGCCGATATCGGGCGTGATCTCCATCAGCGGCGTCCAGCTTGTCAATAGCTGCCGCGAGCCGCGATTCATATAGACCGAATCGACGTGCGGCGCCGTGCCGTGACCGGGCCCGATCACTCGCAGCCAGGTAAAATCGAAATGCCGCACCGCCTTGTCGAACAGCAGCCGATACAGCTCCATCATCTGCCCGGCGTACAGCAACTCCTGTAGCGGTGGATTCTCTTGAACGAGATGATGGCAACCGCGCCCCTGCCAGGGCCGGACGGCAACCCCGTCGGACACCGGATGGGTGCGATCGACCATCCCCAACCGATCCAACTGGCCGAGCAACACCTCCCGCGCTTCACGGACTTGACCAACGTCGAGATAACCGGGCAAATACAAGTAACCTTCATCCGCCAATTGCATGCGCAACGCGGCCGGATCATCGATCAGGTCCGCACTGGATGTGAACCAGCCGAAATGCTCGGCGGAGAGGTCCAACGCATCGCCCAGACTTGTGAGAGGCATAGCTGTGGACATGTCGTGATTTCGCCAAATGGGTGTCGAGGTATTCCCGGAATTCACAATATTCTGCCGTGCGGTCGAACTTGTCCGGGAACAGACGGAGAATTAGCCATCATACCGCAGGCGGCGACAATTATCAGGCGAACCGGGGAATTGAACTTAGCGGGCGTTCCATTTACATTGCCGTCACCACGTATTTGTACGGTAGCCAATGCGAAGTCGATTGCCAAACGACGATGCCTTGCAACGGTCGGCCTATAGTTTC
Organism: uncultured Planctomycetaceae bacterium; assembly: GCA_937952455.1. Taxonomy (GTDB): domain Bacteria; phylum Planctomycetota; class Planctomycetia; order Planctomycetales; family Planctomycetaceae; genus Symmachiella. The sequence goes on along the minus strand of CALFYU010000182.1, from coordinate 10,529 downwards.
CCTTTGATTGCGTGGTCGGTGTTGACCAGCGGTGGTTTGGCGGGCGATCAACGTGGTGTCGTGAAAGCCAGATTTCTTAACATCAACGTCACTGACCCCCGCGAGATTGCCTCAAAGGTTCAGCAAAGCCGGAGCCTCACATGGGAAAACGAGATCGATTTCGCGATCATGTCGACCCTGAATACAGGCGTTGGGGCCGCACGTATCGCTCATTTCCCGGTGTCGACGAATGCGCTCGGCTGATACTTGATCGGAAAGCGACCGGTGCGTGGGCTGACATCCTCGTCTGGGAACTCGCCGAGAACGCTAGCGAGCATTTCAATGAAATGATCCACGCGTTCCGTGCCCACGAACAGGACGATGTTGCGCTCTACATATTGATGGCCCTGGAATTGGCGGCCTTGCCCGCGAGCGTCAATTTCCTATCGGGCGTTCTGCAGGATGGAAATCCTAGGTTCGTTCCCTATGCTCAGCGAACTCTTAAGGCAATTAATTCAAAGGAATCTCGAACTGCTATGTTCAATGCAAAAGAAACAGAACAAGATGATGCACGCGAGTTACCGGACTCGCGAGATTTAGAGAGGTGATCGCCGTAATATATCGGTTCGTGACTCGCTTCCTAAAGCTTGCTCACTTAGGATGGAGGCCATGACTTACCGCACCGCCATCCTGTCGACTATTGATGACTACCTCGGCGCTGAAGATGACAGCGACGAAGAGCGTGCTAAGCAGAGCTTGTTGCGAAACAATAGGCTCTTGCGGTTTCCACACGCTGTAATGCTCCAACTCGCCTATCCCGAACTCGATTTTGTTAACCGATGGTGCTGGGAAAACTTTGGTCCTCGTGACGGTGACTGCACGCAATACCAATCGGAATACCGCGTGTGTGACATCGATGGTCAGCACGCGCATTCGGGGGTGTGGGTAGACCACTGGTTTACAAAAACGGACTACGACTTCGGCTTCAACGAGTGGTACTTTGCCGCCAAGTGTGACTACGACCGATTCCTTATGCACATTCCCAACATTAATTGGGGCGAGAATTATGCGAAGTGAACGATGGGGCGACCAATCATGCGATGCACCGGAGCGGCGGTCGCCCACCCTTTTCTGGATTCCAAGGAAATGCTCGCTACCCTGCGATGGCGGTCGTTACTGCTCGACGACCTTACTCCGCTCCCACGTTTAGGACACTCGTTCCACGTGGCTACCCATCCTGTCCCCGCCATGCACTGAAGTTGAAATCAAAATATCGCTCGTCGACCTCGCGTGAGTCGTGCTTATTCGTTCGTCGACGCGGCTGTTTCCACGCTCGCAATTCGCTTGCGGGCCGAGGTTGAGATTCGCAGGGCAGGGGACCAGGCGGGAAGGTCGGCCAATCCGCCTCCCAGAAAAATGTGATGTCACAATTGCGTAGAAATCACGCCCATCAGCCCCATATCCATCACAAACCGCCGGAAGGACCTCCGCGGCAGGCGTTGTTGGGCGGCACGATTTTTTTCCACTTCCACCGCGTCGAAGTAGCCCGTCGTGGCCAGCGATTCGCGGCTGAGGAGTTGGTCGACCCAGGCCGGCCGCTGCGGTCCCAGGAAGTTGTAGGAAAAGTCGGCACGGAACATCGTCTTCGGCCGGCGGGCGATCTGTGGCGGCAGCACTTTTCGGGCAACCTGCCGCAACAGCCATTTGTCCTTGAGACCCCGCAGTTTGAATCGGGGCGGAAGCTGCGCGCAGAAGTCGACAACGGTTTCGTCGAGAAACGGAAACCGGCCCTCGGTGGAGCCGTTGCGGAGCGTGCGGTCTCCTTTGGCTGACAACAGCATGCCCGACAACAAGACGCGATGCGCCATGTACAACGACCGGTTGAGCGGATGCCACTTTGCAAACCGATCGCGGTTGAGCATCAACTCATCATACGGCGAATAATCGCCGAGGCGGTCCCACATGGCTGGGGAATAGAGCAGTTCGCGGGACTGGGCCATCATCTCCCAAGTGATTTGCTGGGCGACTCGTTTGCCGCCGGTCCCAAACCACGCAGCACGATGCCGCCCGCCTCCCATCCGCGAGAAAATCAATTTGCGAAGCAGCGGGTTGATCGGACGGCCGGTCATCCGCACAAATTCATCGACTTTGAACCAAACGTACCCGGCCAGGTTTTCATCAGCGCCTTCGCCGGTGAGCGAGACACGAAATCCTTCCGCGCGCGCCGCATGCGCCAAGCGAATCATGCACGTCGCCGACGTGTCCAAAACGGGCGTCTCGGCGGCTTGTATCAATTCAGGAAAGGTGTTCGCGATGTCGCTGCGATCGATGCGAACCGTCGTCAGCGGCGAACCGAGCAAGGCAGCGGACTCCGCCGCTTGGGGGGACTCATTGTGCGGACCGGAACCTTCGAGACCAATCGTCAGCGACGGGATCGGCGCGCCGCGCTCTTGGGATGAGAGTCCCAGCACGGTCGTCGAATCCAAGCCGCCGCTGAGGTACGTGCAAATCGGGACTTCACCCGCCAAGCGCCGCCGGATCGCCGCGCGAAGAAGTTCTTCCAGTTCCTCCGCTGCGGCTGCGGGGTTGGCATAGCGGCGTTCGTCGCCGGCATCGGGGAAGTCGAGGTCCCAATATTGCCGCACTTGCGTTTTGCCGTTGTGCACGCGCAACAGATGCCCGGGGGGCAGCGAGTGAATGCCTTCAAAACAGGTCCGCGCGTTTCCGGCAGCGAAGAAGTGAAAAAAGTAATCCAGTCCCAACCGGTCCGGGCGCGCGTCAACCAGCCCGCTGGCCAACAGGGCCTTGATCTCTGACCCCCACAGCAGCCAGCCGTCGGACATCGTATAAAACAGCGGGGCAATCCCCGCACGGTCGCGTCCCAACAGCAGGGTGCGGCGGCCGCGATCCCAGAGTGCGACCGCGAATTGCCCTTGCGCGATATTGAAGACCCCTTCGTCGTGGTCCTCGTACAGATGCACCCAGGCTTCGGTGTCACAGGACGTCTTGAGGATGTGGCCCCGTTGAAGGAGTTGCGGGCGCAGCTCGGGATAGTTGAACAATTCTCCTTCGTACGCCACCCAAATTTGCCCGTCTTCGTTGCACAACGGCTGCCGGCCGCCGGCAACGTCAATGACCGACAGTCTCCGCACCCCGAGTGCCAATCCCGGTTCCAGATGGACCTGTTCGTCATCGGGACCACGATGCGCGAGCGCCCCGGTCATGGCCAGGATCCGCTCGCGGGGAAATGGGCGAATACCCATTAAGTCAATTGCTCCGGCCGTTCCACACATAGTTGTTCCTCAGTGACTCTCAGAAAAATCGTTTGTTATTTCGCCCAACGCTGTGCGCTTCTCATCCGATTGGCATCAAATTCGGAACGTGCGGCTGATTTCTAGATCCACGTACAGCTCGTCTAATTTGTTCAGATCCAACTCCACGCCCTTGCGGCCTGCGTTTTGGCAATCGTCGATCATGCGGTCGGCGTGCGGAAAATCGATCTGTGTCAACATCGACCGCCAGACACGCAGTTCCGCATCGGCGAACCAGCGGGCCGGTTCGGGGAGAATTTGCAAGAAGAACTCCTGTTCGCGCGGGGAGAGCGCATGCAGGACGGCCGCCCCGACGGTTTTGAAAACCGCGCTGTGCGCCGACTCGTCGCGACGGTGAATTTCGGTCGTCAAGTAGTTGATCGGTTGGATCGACTTAGCGTCCGAGAGCAACCGCAAATAGTCGCTGACCATCACTTCCGAGACGACGGCAAAAGCCAACTGCACCAATACCTGTTGCCAGTCTTCCGGATACTGCGCCCGGCAGGACCGTAGTTGGCGGATCAATTCAAAGTCTGGAATTTGCAGATGGCCCAATCCGCGCTTCCGCCGCGTGACCTCGCACGCCTTGACGATCATCAGGATGTGATACGACTCATCGACTAGCGCCTGGGAGGCGGTTTCGCGGAATGGTTCGCCGCGAATCGCCGGAATGTCGCCGTCGATGACGTGCATACAGGCGGGGTTGACGATTTTTGATTCGATGGCGACCGTTTTTTCGCAGTAGGCCAACCAACCGCAGGAGAGCGCCGCCTGCCGGAATTCCTCACCCGCGTTCTGGAAATCGGGATGGTCGGCGAATGGGAGCAGGTCAACCAGATAGTCGGGACATCCGGGCTGGTAGAGGGCCTGTACGTCCAGATCCGGTTTCTTGACGGCTGCGCGTTGCTCCCAACTGGTCAGCAATCGTGAGAGCGTGTGGATCATGTGCGCCCCGTGCCACGGAGGGGGCGCAACGGCGTCTCCGGGCAGTGCGCGGGGCGCAGCGGGGTCCTCATCAAAAGCATTCTGCATCAGGCGGCCTAAACCGCGCCGCTCCCCGACTGCGACGCGACCGTGTCGTAAGTTTCGTCGACTTGTTGCGCTGCACGCTAGCTGCGGCCGGATCCAACCTCAAGTCAACAGAGTTCATTCTCAACGCCGCATCCCTACGACGCTGCCCCACAAAACTGAAGACGTTACTTAAGGCTCCTGGCCGCCTATGTCTGCAGCGTAACGGGCCGGTGAATGGTCCGTCAAGTTGTCTTTTCAAACTTGTCTTCCCGGCGTTTCCATGACACCGCCGGCGGAGGGCCGCTTGCGGCGGGCACATGCGGGAGCTGTTGCAGTATGGTATGATCGCGCCGTTCCTCAAGACACGCGCGGGCAGGCATGCGAACATCCCTGCCGGCTTTTTTCATTAGAACCTGTTTCAAAACCCGGTTGTGCTTGTGAGAGAACCTTTCCTGAAAGCGTCTGCGTGACGCATCAGAGGGTTTTGAAACGACTTGTAGGAGAGCATCGATGAAACGCGGCCTCGTTTCGGCGGTTTTGTTTTTTTGTGTGGCAAGTGCGGTTTGGGCGGGCAGTTGGCCGACGTTTCGCGGCCCGCATGGCGACGGATTGGCTGAGGGAGATCAGGGTCCCACCACGTGGAGCGAATCGGAAAACATCGCCTGGAAAGCAAAACTGCCGCGACCGGGTAATGGGAGCGCCATCGCCGTAGAGGGCCGGGTGTTCGTGACGAGTGCGGAAGACGAAGAAGGGAAGCAGCGGAGCCTCTACTGTTTCGATCAACAGACCGGCGACAAACTGTGGGTCAAGACGGTCGGTATCGACGAAAAAATGCCGACGCATGAGACCAACCCGTATTGCGGATCGACCCCAGCCTCGGACGGCCAGCGGGTCGTCGTGTTTCACGGTTCGGCCGGTTTATATTGCTATGACCTGGACGGAAACGAGTTGTGGTCCCGCAACTTGGGGGAATTCCGGCACATGTGGGGTTACGGTGCGTCTCCCTTTTTTCACGACGGCAAACTTTATCTCCACGCCGGACCGGGAAAGAATGTGTTTGTCACAGCAATCGACCCGGCCAACGGCGATGAGATTTGGAAGACGGAAGAACCGATCGCGGGAGACGGCAATCGCCGCGACGACGGAAATCCGATGGGGTCGTGGTGCACGCCCGTGCTGGCGGAGGTCGACGGGAAAACGCAAATCATCTGTATGATGCCGACCCGGGTGAACGCCTACGATCCGCAGACCGGCGAGATCATTTGGTCCTGTGACGGCCTGAATCACGACCGCGGCAGCCTGGCCTATTCCTCCCCGGTAATCGCTGGACCGATCTGTTTTGTGACCGGCGGTTATCGCGGACCGACAATGGCCATCCGGCTGGGGGGCAAAGGGGATGTCACGGAGTCGCACCGGCTGTACCGCATGGAAAACAGTCCGCAAAGCATCGGCACCGGCGTGGTTGTCGACGGTTACGTTTATCGCCCCAACGCGGACGGGGCCGCGATTCAATGCATCGATCCCCAAACGGGAGACGTCAAATGGAGCCACCGCGGCAAAGGGGGCAGTTGGGGATCGATCGTCGGTGCCGGCGGGTTGCTCTATCTGACAAATAAGAAAGGCACCACGCTGGTCTTCAAACCGAATCCGGAGAAATACGAAGAAGTGGCCGTCAATGAACTGAATGACTCCACCAACGCCACCCCCGCCATCTCCAACGGCCGCCTATTCATCCGCACCGACGGTTACCTGTTCGGTATCGGAAAGTAGGCTACGTCGCGACGCACCTTTCGGCAAAGGGCTAGAGGCGATCCTCATGAAACCGCGCTCCGTAGATGTTTGTGATTTGAAGAAAGAATTTACCGCAGAGAACGCGGAGAGGCGCAGAGGCTTTCTGCAAAAAACTTCTCGGCGAATTGATCGACTTTTGTTTGCAAAAAACTTCATTTCTCTGCGTTCCTCCGCGCTCTCTGCGGTGAAAAGTATTGTTGCAGCGTGGATCCCGATGTCTCAGCGGAGATTCACGTGGGTTGCGGTGATTGCGTTGGCGTTTTTGGCCGTAGCGCCGCTTTCGGTCTTCGCGGCGAAGCCCCCAAACATCGTGGTGATTCTTGCCGATGATCAGTGCTATCGCGATTTCGGCTTCATGGGTAATCTGCGCGTGCATACGCCAAACATCGATCAGTTAGCGGCGGCAGCGGCGCGTTATCCCAACGGTTACGTGCCGATGAGCGTCTGCCGGCCGTCATTGGCGACGGTCCTGACCGGGTTGTATCCGCATCAGCACGGCATCCATTTCAATCATCCGCCCCCCGGTTTGGCCACGATGCGCAAGACGATGACGGCCGACGAATACCATGCGGCACGAGCGGCGGCTGATTATCTGATTGAAAACGTCCCCACGCTGCCGCGAGTTTTGGCGCAGCACGGATACGTCTGCCTGCAGACCGGTAAACACTGGGAGGGGAGTTTTCAAACGGCCGGTTTCACCCACGGCATGACGCGAGGCCTGCCGGCCGAACGGTTGGGACAGGTTACCGGCACGCGGCAACAAGCGGGCGGCGAATGGGTCGCGCACGGAAACGGCGACGCCGGCCTGGTGATCGGCCGCGAAACGATGCAGCCGATCGAGGACTTCGTGGCCGAATATGCGGGCAGACAGCCGTTCTTCGTTTGGTACGCACCATTTTTGCCGCACATCCCCTTCGATGCGCCACAGCAGTTTCACGACGTCTATCGCGGCCGCAAGATTCCCGAGCACTTGCGGCCGTACTATGCGGAAATCGCCCGGTTTGACGAAACGGTCGGCCAGCTGCTGGATTGTCTCGACAGGCAGGGCGTGCGTGACGACACATTGATCGTCTTCGCATCCGACAACGGGTTTCGCCCCGCAGAAGATAATCCGCATCGCCAAAACCGGCGGTCGAAATTGTCGCAATTCGAGGACGGGCTTCGCACACCGATTTTATTATCATGGCCCGGAAAGATTCAGCCGGCCGAACATCCGCAATTGGTGGGCACGGTCGATCTGGCTCCGACGATACTCGCGGCGGCGGGTCTGTCGGCGGAGATCACGCCCAGGATGCACGGCGAAAACCTGCTCCCCTCGGCGATGGGCAAGGAACAATTAGCCGACCGTCCGGCCTTCGGAGCGATTTATCCCAACGATGCGCAGTCTTTGGGCGCTCCATCCCGACACGTGCGCGGCCGCTGGATTCGTTTAGGAGATTACAAACTGCTGATACCAGGTCCGGCGAAAGATCCAATTTCCAAGAGCCTATTTGATGTGAAACACGATCCGGACGAAACAAAAAACTTGATCGATAAGCCGCAGCAAGCCGAGCGGATCACGCAAATGACGCAACTACTCGACCGGTGGTGGCCGCCGGGCGATGATAGCGATGTGACGCAGCCAAATCGCCGCTGACAAAGATTACCTGCTCAGAGGACGACATCATGAGATTCTCTCCCGCATGTCTCGCGGTGATCGCCGTTTGCCTGTCGGTCAGTGCCGCTCGGGCGCAAGATATTCGTTGGCCCGACCCGGTGGCCAACGACGTCTTACCGTATGCAACCGCGGGCATCTCGCACGGGCCGCTATTGGGCCGCGTGACCGACACCTCGATTCGCGTCTGGGTGCGGACGCGCAAGCCGACGGAATTCGAGGTGCTCTACGGCACCAGCCTGCCGCTCAATGAAAAGTCACCGGCCGTCACAGGGGCCACGACGGCAAAAACGGATCAGACCGGCTTTGTGGACCTCACGGGACTGACGCCGCACACGCGGTACTACTATGCGGTCCGCATCAACGGTGCACTTCCCGACCTGCGTCCGGAAATCACCGATCCCTGGCCGTCGTTTCGTACGCTGCCGGATGAGTCCACGTTCGTCGATAAGACATATAATCCCCGCGGATTGTTCAACGTCACGTTCGCCATCGGCCATTGCGCGTCGCAGGATCCCGACGTCAGCGGGGGGATGTACACCAGCACGCCCGCCTATGACATGATCCGCCGGAATCACCTGGACGAAGCGATGTTTGCCATCGTCAACGGCGACGTGATCTACGAAGAAATGCGGAACGGTACGCTGGAGGGAGTCCGCGACAATTACAAACTCTATTTTTCCCGCGGGCGTTCGTTCGCTTCGCTGTTTCGTACGGTGCCCACGCTGTTCACATTCGACGACCACGACGTCGGCTGGGACATTCATGGTTGCGGGCAGGTGGGATTGGGGGAAGGGCGGCATCTGATGCGCGACATCGGCCTGCGGGGGTACGAAGAGTACCTGGCGTGGGCAAATTACAGTGGTCCGCAATCGGGAAAAATTCGCTTCGGCGAAGCTCAAGTGACAGCCGGCAGCGACATCTTGTTTGACCCGCGGGCGAATTTCACAACGCTCGATCCGGCCACGGTCAGTACGATCCATCTGGGAAACTACACCCGCGGCGACAAACTGGGACGGCGGAAGACGCACCCCAAGAACGCCGGCGTGTATGGTCTGGTCAAGGCAATCGACGACACGCATCTGGAATTCGAACCGCCGGCGACCGCGGACGAAACGTTGTCCTACAGCATCGGCACGCATCATTACTACGACTGGAAGCTCTCAAATTGCCACTTCTTTGCGCTCGATACCCGCGGCGAACGGTCGCAGCGAAATCCCAAGAACCGCGCCGACCCGGCATTGTTTCTGTTGGGAGCAGCCCAGGAGAAATGGCTGCTCGACGGGGTCCGCCATACGGACGCCGAGTTCATTTTCTTGATTTCGCCCGATCCCTGGGTGATCTATCACACGGCCGCGCATGTGGGAGGCGACGACAAGGACGACAAAGGAGACGGGTTTCCCTCGTTTCTCGCTCAACGCGAGCGGCTGATACAGGCATTGGACGCGATCGAAAAACCGGTCCTGATCTTCACCGGCGACGTGCACGCTGCCGCTTCGGTGAAGATCACCAATAACATCTGGGAAATGATGTGCGGCCCGCTCGGTTCGACCGGCCATCCGCTGGGAACGCTGGGCAATCCCCCCACCGGCGGGAAATTTGACAGCATGGGCCGCGAGGTGCTGTTCCGTTGGGTGTCGGGGTTTCCCAACAACCTGCGGTATGAAAAAATCCGCAACACGTATTACGGCGTCGTACAGGTGAATAACATTCTGAAAGTGGCTTCGCCCGACGGCGGATACCAATTCACCGCCTACGACCAACCGCAAGTCGTGGTCCGCTGGCACGACGGGTATACGGGACGGCTGGTATATGCTGAGTCGATCACCGTGGGTGACGCCCAGAGCGAATGACACCAACACGGTAAGGGCAGTGTGCCATCACGTAGGCCCGGCTGTGCCGGATGAAACCCGACTTGCAACGGCCGGTACCACCGGCCCTACGTCACGGGGAAGTTTTCGTGCAGGAGTCGCAACTCATTCTCGTGGACGGTATGCCAGGCACGGGAAAATCGACGTTGTCGCAGTTGATTCACCGGAAACTGCGCGCCGCTGGCCGGCGCACGGTTTGGTGCCATGAAGAAAGTTCGGCCCATCCGGTCCGCTTGTTCTACGAACCAAACTGCCATCGCTCGTGGGCCGACTATTTTCGTGATGTCGAATCGTGCTGGCAGCACTACGCAGGTGAGTTGTCACGCGGAAATCGCATTGCCGTTCTCGATGCCGCCTTGCTTCAAAATCATGTGCGGTCGTTGTTGATTTTCAACTGCGACCGCGAATTGATTGTCGAGTTGGTGCTGCGGATCGAAAAGGTCATTGCTGTGCTTGATCCGGTATTGGTCTATCTCCAACCGAAGGATGTCGCGGCGAACTTTCGTGACGTCATTGAATCTCGCGGCACGCGTCTGCTGCAATTGTGGATCGATGCCCACGACCAATACCCCTACTCGCGTGCCGCTGCGATTGATGGATATTCGGCATTTATCGCTTTTTGGATTGACGTTGATTCTCTATGCCGCACCGTGTTCGACCGGCTGAAGATCAAAAAGTTGCGCCAGCAAGTTTCTCACGCAGAGTGGAGTTTGCGGGATGCCGAGATTCTAGACTTCTTAGATTGTTCGCCCCGGAGTGAATCGGTGGATGTTGGTCCCTTAGAACGCTTTGCCGGACGATTCAATGCCGCTGATGACCCCACCGCGCTGTCAGTTCATATGATGCCACGCGAAGAACACCTTGATGCGATCGTTGAATATCCGACGCTCAGCATCGAATGTGGCCCGCTTG